>NZ_BLXW01000036.1:0-52223 GCF_054784495.1 Geomonas sp. Red276 | reverse complement strand
GTTTCGATCTTGCTGCTATGCTTCCCCGCCTCGCTGCTGCCGCTGCCCGGACTGGCAGCCGACCAGAGCGGTGGTTACGCCTAGCGGAAGATTGGCGCTAATCAGGTAATCTTATGGGCGTCCCCTTGGGGTCCCCTTGGGGTTCTTGGGGTTCTCAAGTTGAAGGGAGGGATGTTGCCGGGAGTGCTCAATCCTTTTCACTTAACGCGGCTTCGATGTCCTTTTCCAGACTCTCGGGTGTCGTCGTCGGGGCGTATCGGGCGCGGACCGTGCCGTGGCGGTCGACTAGGAACTTGGTGAAATTCCATTTGATCGCCTCGCTCCCTAGCAGGCCTTTGGCGGCCGTCTTTAGATACTGATAAAGCGGCGATGCGTCGGGGCCGTTAACTTCGATCTTGGCGAAGAGGGGAAAGGTCACGTCGTAGGTGAGGGAACAGAAGCTTTGTATTTCTGTGATGTCCCCCGGTTCCTGGGCGCCAAACGGTGAGACGATGGGGCCAGGCTTTCAAAGTCTCAAGGTGAAGGGGGGGATGTTGCCGGGAGTACTTCAATCCTTCTCATTTAACGCAGCTTCGATGTCCTTTTCCAGACTCTCGGGTGTGGTCGTCGGGGCGTAGCGGGCACGGACTGCGCCGTGGCGGTCGACTAGGAACTTGGTGAAGTTCCATTTGATGGCCTCGCTCCCCAGCAGGCCTTTGGCTGCTGTCTTTAGATACTGATAAAGCGGCGAGGCGTCGGGGCCGTTAACATCTATCTTGGCGAAGAGGGGAAAGGTCACGTCGTAGGTGAGGGAACAGAAGTTCTGTATTTCTTCGATGTCCCCCGGTTCCTGGGCGCCAAACTGGTTGCAGGGGAAACCGAGGACCACAAACCCTTGCGGGGCGAATTTTCGGTATAATGCTTCAAGTCCTTTATACTGCGGGGTGAATCCGCATTTGCTGGCGGTGTTGACGATCAAGAGGACTTGGCCGCGGTAATCGGCGAGGGCCTTGTTCTCCCCGTCGGCTCTCTTCACTGGAATTTCGTAGATTGTCGGCATGGCTGCTCTCTTTGTCTTGATGGCGGTCTGGTTGTGACATACAGATAGTATTCAAGATTAATCGTGTGCGTCAATATGCGGCAGCGTCTTCAGCGACGTTTATTCCTGACCTCTACCCTTGGGCACTTCCAGGAACACCGCAAGGGAAGTGCTCACAATGTCACCAGGGCTTTGGGATTCCAACTTTTGGTGAGTAGTCATGAAAAGCCCCCGGACGAAAATCTGGGGCTTTTTACGTGCGAAAAAAGTGGATAGGGGGTGCCGCGCTTTTGGGTTGGCGGCCTTGCCTACGCGAAGAGGGGCGAGATCGCGCTGCGCGTCCCGGGGCGTCCCCGTCGGAACCGGTTTCTTTGATATTTCAAGCCCTTTTGCGTGATAATGACAGGAGAGGCCTGGCTTAGGAGTATTCCGGGCGGGGAGGTGGTAGCTATGGCAACCGCGGTCGGAGTGGGGCACAGCCTGCGCAAGAATCCCACGGAGGCGGGGAGAGAAGCGGTCCTGATGGCGTTGGAGCGCGGCGGAATCGAGAAGCCCGACTTCGTCTTTGCCTTCGCCACCGTCGGATACAACCAGCCGATGCTGATCCGCGCCATTCGCGAAGCGTCGTCGGGTGCGCCCTTGACCGGCTGCTCGAGCGAGGGGATCATCGTCCAGGGATTGGTGGCGGAAACCAACTTCGGGATTTGCGTGATGGCCGTCGCCTCCGACGAGCTTCGCTTCGCCAACCTGAAGGTGGAGAATATCACCTCCGGACCCGGCCGGGCCGGTGCCCGCCTCGCCGAACGGCTCCAACTACTGCTGGCCCCCGACAGCATCGCCTGCTTCCTCTTCGCGGACGGCCTTACCTTCGATTTCGACCCCTTCCACGCGTCGTTTCTGCGGTCGATTCGCTTGGACCGTCAGCTCCCCTTCTTCGGGGGGCTGGCCGCCGACAACTGGGCGACCCGCAAGACCTATCAGTACCATGACGACGAGGTCTTAAGCGACGGGATTTCCTGCGTGCTGATGTCGGGGGAGGGGAGGATCGCCTCCGGAATAAGCCACGGCTGCGTCCCGGTCGGCACCAGGCGGACCATTACCCGCTGCAGGGCCAACATAATCTACGAGATCGACGGCACCCCGGCCCTCGACGTCCTGAAGGAGTACGTGGATGACGGTTCCGCGAGCCAGTGGAACAAGATGGCTCTCAATCTCTGCCTCGGTTTCAAGACTCCCGAGTACCTGAAAAAAGAGTACGGCGAGTTCACCGTCCGCTACATCATGGACAAGGACGACCGCGAAGGATCGGTCACCATCCAGTCCGACGTGAGCGAGGGGACCGAGCTGTGGATCGTGCGCCGCGACAAGGAGCTGATCCGCGAGGGGTTGCTGACGGTTGCCGGCCAGATCAAGGAGCAGCTCGGGGACCGGAAGCCAAAGTTCGTGATGCAGTTCGAGTGCATGGGGCGCGGCAAGGTGGTCTTTCGCGAGCAGGAGAAGATCGACCTCCTGGCCGGGTTGCAGCTTAACCTCGGGGCGCAACTGCCGTGGATCGGGTTCTACACCTACGGAGAGATCGGCCCCATCGCCGGCTACAACTGCATTCACAATTTCACCGCGGTCATCGCCGCTGTGTACTGATCCCGGGCGGTGGAGTCATGAGTTTCCAGGATCCTACCGACAAAGGTAACAAAAACGGCAACGGGAAGCTCGAGGCGCTGGAGCGCGAAAAAGAGGCGCTCTCCCAGCAGGTCAAATCCCTCATCAAGGCGGAAGGGAAGCTCTACGAGTTCCAGGAGAAGCTGGATGCCCAGCTCAAGGAGTACCGGGAGCTCTACGATTTCAACCGCCAACTCCATGCGACCTTCGAGATCGACCAGATCCTGAGGCTGACGGTGGCCTACATCGTGGAGCACCTGGAGTTTGAAAGGGCGGTATCCTTCCGCCGGGGTGCGAACGGGGAGTACCGGGTCTGCGCCCACGACGGTTACTACGACCCGGCCGATGAGGAGACCGTCAAGACGGTCACCTTCCCCGCCTCTTCGGACTCCCTTTCCCCCCTGTTCGCCGGTGGAGAATTCATACTTTGCCATACCGGCTGTGCCGACCCCGATCTCGCCGCCCTGGGCGAAAATCTCAAGCTGAACGATTTTCTCATCTATCCGGTCGGGCACCCCGATACCCTCTACGCCTTCATCGTCATCGGCAACTCGGCCGAGAACGCGGTCATGTACCGAAGCCTGGCCGGATGCGCCCCCCTTTTGAGCATCGGCAACGTGGTCGGGGTGCTCTCGGCGGTGATCGAGAGCCGGATCTTCTACGAAGAGCTGGAGAAGTCGCGGGAGCAGGAGCGCTTGGCGGAGGCGAAGTACCGCGGGATATTCGAGAACGCGGTGGAGGGGATCTACCAACGCTCCCCGCAGGGGCGCTACCTCGACGCCAACCGCTCCCTCGCCCGCACCTTCGGCTTCGACAGCGCCCGCGAGCTTATGGAAGAGGTCTCGAGCATCCGCGACGATCTCTACGTCGACCCCTCCGATCACGATCGGCTGATGGCCCTGATCGCCGAACGGGAGGCCGTGGAGGGGTACGAAACCAGGATGTACCGTAAGGATGGCAGGGTGATCTGGGTCTCCATCAGCATGCGCGCGGTGCGCGGGGCGGACGGGAGTATCGTCTGCTACGAGGGGGCCACCGAAGAGATCACCGAGCGCAAGCAGGCGGAGGAGGCGCTGCGCGAGAGCGAAAAAAGATACCGCCAGTTGAGCGAGGCTCTCGAACAGCGTGTGAAGGAAGCGGTGGACGAGATTCGCGAGAAGGACCGGATCCTGATCCTGCAGGGGAGGCAGGCGGTGATGGGGGAGATGATCAGCAACATCGCCCATCAGTGGCGCCAGCCGTTGAACATGCTGGCGCTTTTGGTGCAGGAGCTGCAGATCACCCAGCAAAAGGAGGGGTTGACCGAGGAGTTTGTGGTTTCCAACGTCGGCCGCAGCCTCGAAATCATCAAGCAGATGTCGAAAACCATCGATTATTTCCGCTACTTCTTCAGGCCGGACAAGGAGAAGGTACCGTTCCGGGTGCTGGAGAGCCTGGAAAAGACGGTTGCCATCCTGGATGGAAGCTTCCGAAGCCACAACATCGAGATCACCCTCGCGACGGAGGGGGACCCGGTGGTGGAAGGGTTCCCGACCGAATTTGTCCAGGTCCTGCTCAACATCCTCATCAACGCCCGGGACGCATTGGTGTCGAGGAAGCCTCCCGCGCCCAGGATCGCAGTCAGGATGTGCGCTGAGGATGGGAAGACCGTGGTCACCGTCGCGGATAACGCCGGCGGAGTGCCCGAAGCGATCATCGACCGCATCTTCGACCCGTACTTCACCACCAAAGGGCCCGAGCAGGGGACCGGCATCGGCCTTTTCATGTGCAAAACCATCGTCGAAAAAAATATGGGGGGGAGGCTTTCGGTCCGCAATACCGGAGAGGGGGCAGAATTCAGGATCGAGATCTGAGACCCGGGCCGGCGTCCGGACGCTACGTCCGGTCACTCGGAGGGATCCCAGTCGGGCACCCATTGGTCGGGACGGTACCGGAAGGTGTCCCGTTCGTGGAACCAGAGCCAGATCTTTTCCCATCTTTTGGATTTCTTCCCGATAAAGAAGAATTCCCGCCACTTGAGCTCGGTCTCGATGAATTTGGTGATGTCCCGCAAGATAAGCTTCTTTTCTTCCCGGTGGTAATCGAAACAGTACCACTTCCCCTGCTCCTGGTGGGGAATCACTCTCCCCACACGGATCTTCTGGGAGTGCTGGTTGTTGGCCAGATTGTAAAAGGCCTGCCTCCCTTCGCCTATTACCAGCAGGGCAAGGTCACTGTTAAAGGATATGCAGTGATAGCGCTCGGTCTGGCTGATGCCGAAACTGTGCGCGCGGCTGAAGACCCTGAGGACATCCAGCTCGGCGCTTCTTTTTACCAGCAGGAAACCTTCCACCGCATAGGTGTGGTGGTTTTTCGTATCGATGCGGTACACCTCCGCCTCCCCGTTGATGCCATGCTTGACCGAAAGGTTCCGGTTGACGCTTTCCATGACTTCCTCGCCGGTGAGGATGAAGCTGTCCGGGAAACTCGAACGGCGCTCGACCATGAATTGGGGCCGCTGTCCCACGGTGTGGGTTTGCACGGTCCCCTTCGGATCCAGCCGCTTCCTCAGCAGTTTTGCCGGTACCCGTCCCTCCTCGTGCTCGATCATGACGTAGTAGTCGGAGTCCCTTTCGCTCGATGCATAGGTCGCCCGTATGCAGTAGCCGTCGTCGATCTCGAAGGCTTCCCTCATGCCGAACTTTGCCGAGAAGAACGCGCGGTCCAGGCTGATTTGGGCCCGCCACATGAGATCGCCGACGTTATCATCGCCCAAGGCCTCATGGAAGAGGAAGGTTCCGTCCGACATTATGTCGTACCCCTCGGCCTTCGCGAAAACGGGGGAGGTTACCCGGCACGCTCCCTGGCGGGCGAAGTCGATCAATACCAGCGACTCCTTGTCGTCCAGAAGGAAAACTTTGTCCTCACCGAGGAGGTAGAGTCTCAGCGGGGGGCGAGTGGTCAGATCGATCGGGAGGTCGTCGGAAAACTCCAGGGTCAAAGGCTCGTGTTCTATCTGATAGGCTTCGGCGAACTCGGCATCCACCACGCCGGTGGCATCTCGGTCGGCGATTTCGGCCTTAAGGAAGGCGATCCTTTCGCTGCACCCCAGCCGCATTGCCTCGCGGTACTGGTCGAGAAGGTCGGGTAGGTCATCCTTTTCCGGCACCAGGCCGGCAAGCCGCTCCTCCATGATCCGGACCAGTTCCTGCCGCTCATCGAGTGGGAGTACCGTCATCTTCTTTTTGATGCAGCCATGGCTGGCCCGTATCTCGGCGGGGCGGCAGTCGGGAGCCTCGCATCTGCCGAAGAGCGCCGCGATCTCTTTACGCGCCTTCTCCTGCCTCTCCTGCCAAAGTTGCCGGTAATCGGACTTGAATTCCGCGCTGGAACCGAACCACGGCTTGAGCTCCTCGTAGATTTCCAGCACCCCTTCCGCGTTGCCGGCGGCAAGCGCCCGCTTGGCCTTCACATAACGAAGCCAGGGCTCTTTTGCGCGCTCCCCGGTTTCTGCCGTCCGCTTGTTGTCATGGAGTACGGAAAAAAACGGCGAGAGGTGGATCACCTCGTCGGCCCGTTCCTGATATTCCGGTTGCCTCATCAGAAAAAGAAGCCGGTCGAAGCACTCCGGCCATGACTCCTGCCCGAGAAGCGTTTTGAGCGATTCCAGCTGGGTTTCGAATAGCTCCCTTTTTTGCCGATCCTTTTCCTCGCCGATCAGCCTCCTGATCTTTTCCCTGTTTTCCCGGTCCTCTTCGAGCAGGGTGCTCAGCAGGACGAGTCTCCGCTCGCCGCCTGGCTCGTTGTCCAGTCTTCTCCAAAGCTCGGCCAACCGGGTCCCGCCGTCGATGGCCTCGATGGCGGCAACGATGGAACCTGCCTGCTGGCAATGGGGATAGATCAGCAGCGCTTCCCGGGCTACTTGTTTCGCCTGCTCCAGGCAGCCGGTTTCAAATAAGGTTCGGGCCTTTTCCTCCAACGGTTCGGCCTTGCGGGAGAGCGCGGCTTCGATCTCCTTTTGCAGCGGGGCCCAAGCGGAAAGAAACCCTTCCTTTTCGTTGCCGATCTTGATCAGTTCGCGGGCGGTGAAAAGGTTGCCGTCCCTCAAGGCGATGTCAGCGTAGGCGAAGATACCTTCGAGACCCATCTCGCCGGGATGGAGCTCGTCGAGAATCGCGCGGGCTTCCGGGAACGAGCCTATGTGATGGTAGGCGATGGCTAGCGTCTCGCGGATACTCTTCTCCTTGAGAACGGCCTTGGGCTGGTTCAAGAGGGTCTCGATGCACCGATGGTAAGCGCCCATCTCCTGGAGCATCATCGTGGCTCCCCGGGCGACTACCGGGACGTCCCCGTTTCCGGTGGCGCGAAGTCCCGCCAAAACCTCCTCTGCCGCGGCGTAATCGTACTCGTCCAATAGCCTTTGGGCCTCCTTGAGGATTTCGTGCGGAGCATCGGCAGGTTTCGTCTCTTTGCGCCCTTTTCGGTTGGGACGAGGGGACTCTTCTTTTTCTTTGCCAAGGGGGACGGCGGTTTCCACTTTTTTGACAGCTGCCGTGGATAAGGCACCGATGCGGGCGTGGCACGCATCGATGGAGGGGAGGGCGCGATGCTTGATCAGGATGATGTTGGGGCTCGCAGGGTGGGGGACCAGGGCAAAGACTTCTCCGAAATTTTCCAGGAGGAGGTTTTGGAGCTGGTGCTTGACCGCATAGCCACGCTCCTTGTCGGTGTGGACAAGGGCCAAGCTGGTCGGATTCACTCTCTTGATGAGGTCGATGATTTCCAGCGATGACGGCACGTGCCCGGAGTTAAGAAGGTGCTCGGACGCTCGGACGTGTTCCTCCCAATTCATGATCAGCCCCCTTGTCATAGCGGCCCTGGTCAAATCACCAAGCGAGGTGAATATTATCAAAATCTAATCTGATGTCAAAATGTCCTCGGCCCTGATTTCCTCGGGAAAGCCCTCGCCGAATTCCCTGACAGTCACTTATTCGCATCAGGACCGCGGTTACCCATCGTTCCGGCGTCCCCGGCAGCGCCATCCCCTGGTAACTGGCAGATTTAATCCTCCTCGTTGGAAGAACTGTCGCAACTCGCACCTCATCTCTCGCAGCGCCGTAAAATTATTCACAGTGAAAAATTTTACAGTCTCAGAAAGTGACGGGAAATCAACGAATTCCAAATGGGAGTTTCACTAACTGTAAAAAAATGAACACTGAATAGAATTTAATTTGTGGATTTTGCTCATTTTTAGAGTTATAAATGCGCGGAATATGAAGATACTGCAGTCGATGGATATTTTGGCCCAGTTTTTGATCTAGAAAGAGGTTTTTGCATCATTCTTCAGCCGAACTGCTGCTGACACTCTCGGGAAATAGCACGGACAGGTGATCAATTGTATTGAGATGACGAATCCTGATGGAGAGGGGGGAGATGATGCGCTGGTACCAGGTGATATGGACGGTAAGTCTCGCGATTCTATTGGCGGCGTGTATGCCGCGACAGTCCATACAGTATCCCGTGACCGATATAGTGGCCGTGCCTGACAGCCCTTTTGACAAGGCGATTCTTGCCGTGAAACCGTTTCAGGACGGCAGGAAGCCTTTGATGACCAACTGCCCCGATATGGGGGTCGGCCAAATTCAAAAGGACGGCAAGACCTTCTACTATAACTGTGACAATTCCTACAAAACCGACTCTGTCACCAGGGAAATTTCCGCCATGATGGTGGCTCATCTTAAGGAGTCTCACCTCTTTAAAGATGTCTTGCTCGCCGACAGTGCCGTTCCTTCCGATGCCGACTATCTTCTCACAGGGCAGGTGTCCAAGTTCGACGGGCTGAAGGAATACAGTTCGGGTGCTGTCGTGGCAGCACAGTTCGGCCTCCTGGGAGCCCTGGTCAACCTTGCCCAGAACAATCCGTATGAGGGGACCACCGTTCTTGATGACGTGAAGTTGATCCGTCTGAAAGACAACTCCGTCATCTGGAGCGGCCAGATCACCGGCCACATAGAGGGGACCGACACCGTGGATCCGAGTGGCTGGTCTTGCTACACAAAGGCTAACCTGTCCTTAAGGGAAGCCAACGGCAACCTGGTGAATTCCCTCGTCAGGCACGAGGTGAGTTTGAACCTGCCGGCCGACCCGCCGGCGGAGAAAAAGTGAAGGCTGCTCTTAACTCTTTCCCTACGCGGGCAGGGGAGGGTGAGGCGAAGAGGATGGCGCCTGGCACCGTTTAAGTCCTGACCATCATGGACCTTGACGACCTGGTCACCGCGGTGATCCATCATTACGAGCAAATGGATGTCGAACCAGCGTTTTTGTGCCGCTGACCAGGATCTTCTGGCCTGCGTGATGGGTCCGAGACGGAGAACTTTTTGCATGAAGGGGAGGGGGGATGGGGGAGGCCGCCAAATGGCTGCATATTTCCCATCCGGCAGAGCGGCGAGAAATTTTGCACGGTCAATGGCTCTTATCACCCTTGTTTGTGTCATAAAACCGACTTTCAAGGCTAATTTCGCAGATTTTCATTGACATTTCTGCGTTTATTCCTTAGAAATATCGGGCGATCTGATGGCTCCTATTAGCAAAGCAGCTAACAGAAGGGCTATCGCGATCTCAGAAGGGACGAGTCGTGAGCGATATTCGACAGCCAAATGGCGAGGCAGGATTCACCCTCCTTGAATTGCTGGTATCGGTGATGCTGCTTGCCGTCGGTTTTCTCGGCACCTTTACCACCATCTGGGCCTCCCAGAAGGCGGGAAGTTCCTCCCGCAACATCACCCAGGCCGCGACTTTGGGCCAGGACCTGATGGAACAGCTGCTGTTTCGCAACTACACCGGGCTTAGAAACGGAACCTACACCTTCCCCACCACGCCTCCCTATCCCGCCTCCTTTTCCCGCAGTTATACCGTCCAGCAGGACGTTCCCGGTACCAACATGAAAACCGTTACGGTCACCGTCTCCTGGAAGGAGTTCAACGGGACCAAGACACGAACTTTGACTAGCGTGCGCCGCGCCGATTTTTAGGGGGAAGCAGGTGGATAAGAGGTCGTTGCTCGGTAGCGCCCAAGGCTACACCCTGGTGGAGATGGTGATCGTCATGCTCATCTTCGCCGTGGTGAGTGCCGGTATCTACACCACCTTCGATGCCGGCAACAAAAGCATCCTGAAACAGCAAGACGTCATCGGTATCCAGCAACAGGGGCGTGGCGCCCTGAGCAGCATGGAGCGCGATCTGCGCACCATCGGCTACGGCCTGGCGGACCTGGGAAACCTGACGATGAACGTCTACCCCCCAGGCGCCTCGGCTCCCGGGACCTGGAGCGTGGTGGAAAGTTACGACAACCTGAACACCGCCGGCGTCGCCCCCACCACCGATTGCATCCGGCTGCGCTATTTCCGCGCTTCGGCGGACGTGGCGGACGATATCTACATCACCCAGGACCACCCCAGTTCCGCCGCCGACACCTTCGTCAACAGCACCGACGGCTTCCGTCAGGGGGACCTCTTCGTCGTCTACGACCCGCGCGACCTCTCCCGACCGGGGACGGTGCTCCAGGTTTCCAACGACCCCAGCCAGGGCTCCTCTCCCAAGGACAAGTTGATCCACAACCCCGGCGCCAACGGCCCCTACAACCCGCCCAACGCGACTAACCTCTTCCCGTCCGGCGGCTACACGGTCGGGTCCCGGATCCTCAACCTGGGACAAAGCCGCACGGTCACCTACTACGTAGACAACAGGTTCAACCTCATCAAGGAGACCCGGGACAACCCGGACGTCACCCAGCCCCCCACCTCGGTTCGCCCCATTGCCTCCGGCGTGGAGGATTTCCAGATCAAGTACGGCTTCAAGGACGGGCAGTGGCTGGACGCGGTGGTGCTCGGCGACGCCAACCACGACGTCAACAACCTGCGTGCGCTGCGGGTGAGCATGGTCGTCCGCTCGATGAACCGTTCCGTCAACGGCGCCGGCATCACCGCGCCGGTGACCCTCTCCGGGCAGTTCGGCAACGGCGTCCCCCGCGGCGGGGACAAACTGCGGCGGGTGGTGATCACCACGGTGATCAACCTGCGCAACCTGGCAACCAGAGGATAGCCCGATGCCCTTAAAGAACGAAAACGGCGTTGCCCTGGTCATCGCACTCATGTTCCTGCTCGTGCTCTCACTGCTGGTCACCGTGGTGCACAAGGACGCCCTTTTGGAGTTCGTCTCCAGCCGCGGCTACGAGCAGTCTCAGCACGCCTTTTACCAGGCCGAAAGCGGCCTGCGCGATGCGCACAGCTGGCTCTCCGGGCAGGGACTCGCCCCGGAGAACAGCATCAATCCGCCGGCGTGGTTCTACAACATGTCCACCGCCATGCCGACCGCCTCCTCGGGGTGGTCACCCTACGTCGCCAACGGCAACTTCCGTTACCGCTACTACATGGAGCATCTAAAGGACGCGAGCGCCAACGTGAGCGGCGGCGAGAGCGCGAAGATCGGCACCACCACGGCATCCGGGGGCAAGGTGCACTACTACCGGATCACCTCGGAGGGTTCCGACAGCGCAAACATGGTGCACAAGGTCGTGCAGATCGTCACCACCGCGCGCTACTAGGAGAGGGAGATGAGCGTACAGAACGTTTACCTTAAGAGGCTTTCCCTGGTGATGGTGTCGCTCTCCCTTGCCCTGGTGATCTCCACCGCGGTCATGGCCGCCATCTCGCAGACGCCGCTCTTTCTCATGACCGGCGACAAGCCCAACATCTTCTTCGTGCTCGACAACTCGGGGAGCATGTGGAACATCTCCTGGCACCCCAACTACCCGGCGAGCGCCTCCGCCGCCACGTACCCCGCCTGGTTCGACAAGTTCTTCAACGGGTCCGGCGACAACTTCGTGCTCCGGCAGGACACCACCATCAACCGGCGGGTGCTCTACTTCAAGTCCAACGCCTGGAGCGGGGGGACCGGCAGCAACAACGCCGCCGATTTCACCAACTTCGCCGCCAGCACCCCGCTCCCTCCGGTGGGGCAGAGCTATGTGCTGAACGCCACCCAGAATACCGGCAACTACGACCGGGTGATGATCGCCGACGCCAACAACACCTTCTGGATCACCCCCTACAACTTCTCCTCCGGCGACGCCACGCTGGGGACCAGCAACTCCCAGCCGATCTACTGGAACAGCTCCAGCAAGACCTACCGCATCATCAACTCCGCCAACGGCACGGCGGGGACCACCAAGCCGGTCGGCGTCGCCCTGCCGCGCTCGGCCGACGCCGGCCCGAGCAACGACTACAACACCTGGTTCACCGGCTCCTACCTCAACTGGCTCTACTTCGTGGCCGATGCCACCACCCGCAGCCAGGTAGCCGAGACGAGCGCGTATGCCCAGTACCACACCACCCGCATCCACGCCGCCAAGGACGCCATCACCACCGCCATCAACTCGACCCTGAACGCCGACGGCTCCTCCAAGTACCGCTGGGCCGGCTTCACCTACACCACCGCCACCAACGCGGCGCCGCCGCGGCTGGGCGTCACCACCTGGGTCGATCCCGACTCGGCTGTCAACATCACTGCGTTAAAGACCGCCATCGCCGGGGTGTGGCCCACCATGGGGACTCCGCTGGGGGGGACCTTGCAGATGCTTTGGCAGTACGTCTGGCAGAGCACCACCAACTCGCCCGTCACCAGCCGCTGCCAATCGCAGTACCTGATCGTGGTCACCGACGGCTATCCGCACCAGCTGGACGACGCCGGCACCATGGCCTCCCCCGACCCGTCCGGGAGCCTCTCGGTGAAAAACAGCGACTACTGGTACAACCCGGCCTTCCCCGGCGACAACAACTGGCGCTCGAAGGCGCACATCGTCACCCAGAGGATGCACCTGGGCTTTGCCAAAACCTTCTCCGGCACCTCCTACACCATCCCGATCGACACCTTCGTGATAGGCCTCTCCTTCCCGGCCAACCCCGCCACGAGCCTCATCACCGATCCGAGTTCCATGCTCTACCTGATGGCGAACAACGGCGGCGGCGACGCCTACGGGGTCTCCGATTCGGTCGGCCTCATCAATGCGCTGAGCGCCACCATCAACACCATCGCCTCGCGCATCTCCTCGGTGAGCTCGGTGGCGGTAAACACCGCCTACGTCACCTCCAGCACCAAGCTCTACCGGGCGAAGTTCAACTCCGGCGACTGGATCGGGTACCTGGAGGCCTACGGCATCAACCCCGCCACCGGCGCGGTGGTAGGTTATCCCAATACCCCGTTGTGGGAGGCCTCCTCCTCGACTCCCAACGCGGCTTCGGGGACGGGTGGGCTCAACGGCCGGGCTCCTTCCAGCCGGGCGATCTACACCGCCGGCAACGACGGCTTCGGTAAGATCCGCAGCCGCTACGACTTCAGCGGCACCAACGTCGCCACCCTGGCCGGCTCCGCCTTCATGAACTTCTCCAGCGCCGCGACCTATACCTCTGCCTCGCCGGCCTGGCAGCTGATCGATTACGTGCGCGGTACGGACATCGCCGGGTACCGTCCCCGGGTCAGCAAGCTGGGAGACACCATCTACTCACAGCCGGTGGTGATCGGTCCCCCGACCGGCTTTTACAACGACCACCACTACGCCGACTTCAAGGCGAGCAACCGCGCCCGCAAATCGCTCCTCTACATCGGCGCCAACGACGGGATGCTGCACGCCTTCGACGCCGATACCGGCAACGAGGAGTGGGCCTTCATCCCCAACATGCTTCTCCCCAAGCTCAAGTACCTGCGCCTCACCCCCTACAACCACACGAACTACGTGGACGGCACCGTCACCGTGCTGGACGCCTACATCGACCCCACCGGCGGCGACAACCTGGCCGCCCGCTCCTGGCGCTCGGTGATGGTCTGCGGCCTGCGCGAGGGGGGGAAGGGGTGGTTCGCCCTGGATGTCACCGATCCGGCCAATCCGCAGCCGTTGTGGGAGGTCAACACCGGCAGCCAGGAGAAGGTGGGGAACACCACGGTCGGCATGGGTTACAGCTTCGGCACGCCGCTCATTCTCAAGCTGAAGACCGGCACCGGGCCGGAGGATTTCCGCTGGGTTGCCGCGCTCCCCAACGGCTACGAGAGCGGCACCACCGGCAAGTCGGCGTCGCTTATGCTGGTCGATCTGGGGACCGGGGCGGTGTTGAAGGAGATCGTGGTGGATACCACCACCAACTCCGCCTCCTACGCCAACGGCCTTGCCTCCCCCTCGGCGATCGACGTGAACGGCGACGGTTTTGCCGACTACATCTATGCCGGGGATCTCAAGGGGAACCTCTGGAAGTTCGACGTCTCCGGGGCGGGCCCCTCGGCTTGGGACGTGAGCTACCGCGCAACCGGCTCCGGCCATCCGGCGGTCCCGCTTTTCAAGGCCCAGGTCGGCTCGCCGGCCACGCCGCAGCCGATCACCGTGGCCCCCGAGATCGTCCTTCGGGGGGACTACCAGATCGTCTACATCGGCACCGGCAAGTATTACGAGCCCGGAGACGCCACCGCCACCCAGACGCAGAGCCTCTACGGCATCTACGACAAGAACACGGTGTCCAACAATCCTCCGGCGGCCGGGCTCCTTACCCGCAGCAATCTCCAGGTGCAGACCCTCACCGCGGTCACCTCGGCCTTGGGGGACCAGTTCCGGACATCCTCGGACAATCCGCTGGCCGTCACCGCGCTCGGCTGGTACGTCGATCTGCCGACCAGCGGGGAGCGGGTGGTGAGCGATCCGGTGGCCAAGTCCGGGAAGATCATCTTTACCTCCTTCATCCCCAATACCGACCAGTGCGCCTACGGCGGCACGAGCTGGCTCATCGAGCTCGACATCGCCACCGGCGGCACGGTCCCCAAGCCGGTCTTCGACGTGAACCACGACAGCGCCATCAATGGTGCCGACGTCCTGCCCCCTGCCGGCGGGGGGCCGGCCAAGGCCCCGACCGGCTCGTACCTGGGCGAGGGGCTCGCGGCGGCCCCGACCATCGTCGGCACGAGCGGCGGGCTGGAGTACAAGTACATAACCAGCACGACCGGCGCCATCAACGTGGTGCTGGAAGGAAGCGGTACCAACCAGCTCGGCGTGCGAAGCTGGCGGCAGCTCCGGTAGTTTTCGGCTGCCGCTGGCAGGGGATTTCATCCTCAACCTGTCCCTCCCCTTGAAGGGGAGGGTACGTTTTGGCATGACTTCACCTTGTGCAGGCTCGCCCTCGGAGAAGGCGCCCAAGCAACCAGCTCACCTCCGGCTTGCCGAGGCTTTACCGTAGATTCAAAATGAAAATCCCCCGTGTGCTCTTTTGTTGGAGCTGGCGGGGGATTTTTTTGTTTTATGCCTCTCCTCGACTTCCCATTGTGCAGGCTCACCATCTCCCGGAGGGGGAGGGGAGGTTGAGAATGGTCGGCTGCTCCGGAGGCTTCCGCAATAATCCGGACCGGCTGCTACACCAATGGTGATCGTGCCTGCTCCTTTGACTGCTGTTGTGGTTGTTGGGACTGTCTACATCTTATGCTCGCCGTCAGCCTGACGTAAAGAGCGTTCCTTGAGACCGCCCCGGATCGGGCTTCATGCCGAAAAAAGCGGGGATCATTCAGTTCATTTGTGCGAAATAATAATGGCTCACGGTATCCACCATCGAGTCATTCTGCCGCCGGACTGTTTCCTCAGGCATGTCCGTGATTACACACTGTCTTTGATCACTGGTTATCGGCGCCCCTCTGTTTTCGATCGGCATGTGGTGTGAAAATTGACACTCCGACATCATCCATATTAAATCACTGCAATCCTCTTTTGCTTTCCAGATAACGCCGGATTTACCTGTTGTGTTTCATCTTGCTATTCGGCTAAAATCTGCACTTACGGCAATAGAAGCGGCCGGACACGGTAATTGTTTCACACCTGTGCCTGAGAGCTTCGATAAGTGCAAGGAGTCTCTCTTGTCTCCCAAGCCCCGCATTTCAGTCCGATTGCTGCCTCCGACTAAGGAATAGGTAATGCCGAAGTCACTGCGGATACTGATAGTTGAGGACAACCCGGGCGACGCCGAACTGCTGAAGCTCCAGCTCCCGGCGGACGGCTCCGTCCTGGAGGCTGCCCGCGTGGCGTGCCTCTCGGAGGCCATCTCGTCGATCCGGGCGGGCCGGGTCGATCTCGTGTTCCTGGATCTCGGACTCCCCGACAGCTTCGGGTTGGACACGTTGCGGACCCTGAACCGGCAAACGCGGTGCAAGGTACCGATCATCGTTTTGACCGGCACCTGCGACGACGAGATCGGGGTGCAGGCGATCCGGGAGGGGGCCCAGGATTACCTGGTGAAGGGGGAGATCGACCATAAGCTCCTCACCCGTTCCATCAAGTACGCGGTGGAGCGGAGCCGTGCCGAGAAGGCCCTCAAGGAGATGAACGATACCCTGGAGCAGCGGGTAGCCGAACGGACGGAAGAGCTGTGCCGGGCCAACCAGACCCTCCAGGTCGAAATCGCCGAACGCCAACGGGCCGAGGAGGAGCAGCGGCGCAGCAAGGAGCAGTGGGAACGGACCTTCCACAGCGTTCCCGACCTGATCGCGGTGCTCGACGACCATCACCGGGTACAACACGTGAACGAGGCGATGGCGCGACGCCTCGGCGTCACCCCGGATGACTGCATCGGCATGCCCTGCTACCAGATCGTCCACCAAACGGCCTTCCCCCACGAGCTCTGCCCTCACGCGCAGACGATGCGCGACGGATGCCTTCATCGCGAAGAGCTGCACATGGACCGCTTCGGCGGCGATTTCCTGGTCACCACCACTCCTCTTTTGGACGGGCAGGGAAACAGCATCGGCTCCGTCCATATCGCCCACGACATCACCGAGCGTAAGCGGGCCGAGGCCGAGTTGCACGCCAGTGCCGAGCGGTTGGCCGCCGTCCTCAATGCCCAGCGCGAGGTCGCCGCTGCCAACCTGGACTACGCTTCGCTGCTGCAACGTATCCTCGAGATCGTTTCCCGCCTGACCGGGGCCGATGGCGCGAGCCTGGAAGTGACCGACGGCCACGAGATCGTGTATGAAGCCGCGACGGGGATCGCCTCCGGCTTCATGGGGCTGCGGTTGCAGATTGCGGGGAGCCTGTCGGGACATTGCCTGAGCATGGGCGAGTTGAAGAGATCCGACGATACCGAGAACGACCCGCGGGTCGATCGCGAGGCCTGCCGTCATATCGGGCTGCGGTCGATGGTGGTGATTCCGCTACGGTACGACGAGCACTCTTTCGGCGTCCTGAAGGTGATGTCCTCCAAGGCTTACGGCTTCGATGCGGCCGCCGAGGGGACGCTGCGCCTGATGGGGGAATTCGTGGGCGTAATGGTGGCGCGTCAGCGGATCCAGGGGGCGTTGCGGGAGAGCGAGGAGCGGTTCCGGGTCGCCCAGGAGCTTTCTCCGGACGGATTCTCGATCCTGCGGCCGGTACGGGACCATGCCGGCCATGTCGCCGATTTCAGCTGGATTTACGCCAACAGCACCATCGGGAGGTGGACCTGCACCGATCCCAAGGCCGTGCTGGGCCGGCGCCTGCTGGAAATCCTGCCCGGTTACGCCGGGCCTTTCCTCCAGATGTATCGGCAGGTCGCCGAAACGGGGCAAGCGGGCATATTGGAAGCTCCCTTTTTGGACGACCGGGCGGAGCAGATGTGGCTCCGGGTGGCGGCGGTGCCCATTGGGCAGGACCTCGCCATACTGGCTCAGGACATAACCGAGCGCAAGCGCGACGAGGCCGCGCTGAAGCAGATGAACGAAGAACTGGAGCAGCGGGTCGCGCAACGGACCATGCAGTTGCGGGAGCGGGACCAGATGCTGCTGTCTCAGAGCAGGCAGGCGGCCATGGGAGAGATGCTCGGTAACATCGCCCACCAGTGGCGACAGCCGCTCAACGCGCTGGGGTTACTGATCCAGGAGATTTCCCTGGTCTATGAGGTCGGCGAACTCGACAAGTCGTACGTCGACCAGGTGAGCAGCCGCTCGATGGCGATCATCCGTCACATGTCGGCGACCATCGACGATTTCCGCAACTTCTTCAGGGGCGACAAGGAGAAGGTCACCTTCAGCGTGCGAACCGTGGTGGAGAAGACGCTCTTTCTTATCGAGGATGGTTTCAAGGCCAACTCGATCACCATCGAGGTGGTGGGCAGCGGTGATCCCGCCGCCTATGGTTATCCCAACGAGTACTCCCAGGTGCTCTTGAACATCCTGATGAACGCACGGGATGCTTTCGAGGAGCGGCACATCAGCCGGCCGAGAGTGACCATCGCCATCGACGACCTCGAGGTGAGAATTTCAGACAATGCCGGTGGCATTGCAGCGGAGATAATAGACAAGGTCTTCGATCCCTACTTCACCACCAAGGGGCCGGCGGCAGGGACCGGGGTCGGTCTCTTCATGTCGAAAACCATCATCGAAAAGAACATGGGGGGCTTGCTGAGCGTCCGCAATAACGAAGAGGGCGCCGAATTCAGCATCAAGCTCTAGACCGCCGGACCCGGACGCCATGCCCGGGCAGGGGCCGCGATCCCACACCGGTCCCCCCGATCCCATCCCCAGTCCCCCCGATCCCATCCCCAGTCCCCCCGATCCCATCCCCAGTCCCCCCGATCCCATTCCCGGGCCCCCCGATCCCATCCCCAGTCCCCCCAATCCCATCCACAGTCCCCCCAATCCCATCCACAGTCCCCCCAATCCCATCCCAATCCCAATCCCATCCTGTAAGATTTTGTCCCGGCGGCTCAGGAGATAACCGATGCTTTTGGTCCGATTAATCGTGATATACCGGGGTAGAAATTTTCTCGTCCTTGCAGGTGCCTATGGAAACAATATCTCCCAGCTCGCCGGCCGTGTTGCTGGCGGACTCTGACCCGGAGACCCTCTCAAAGTATCAACAATTCCTTCAAGAAGCCGGGCTCGCCAACCAGGTGACGCTCTCCGACAGCCGGGAACTCCTTCCATTCCTCGCCGGGCGCGACGCCGGGGTGGTCCTTCTCGACCTTGAGGCGCCGCACCTCCCGGGATGCGAGCTCCTCGCCGAGGTGACCGCCAACCATCCCCAGACCCCGGTGATCGTCATCACCGCCGTCAGTGATCCCGCCACGGCCGTTTCGTGCATGAAAAACGGCGCCTTCGACTACCACGTGAAGCCGATTGACGGCGCCAGGGTGGTGGCCTCCATCAGGAAGGCCCTGGAGATGAGCTCCCTGCGTGGGGAAATCTCGCGGCTCAGCCATTCCCTGTTGGCCGGGAACCACGAGCGCTCCGCCGCCTTCGCTCCCATCATTACCCGCAGTCCCAAGATGACCGCGCTTTTCGGCTACCTGGAAGCGGTGGCTGGCACCGACCAGCCGGTGCTGATCACCGGGGAGACCGGCGTCGGCAAGGACCTCGTCGCCCGCGCGCTGCATCGCCTTTCCGGGGTGCAGGGGCGTTTCGTCGCCATCAACGCGGGCGGTCTGGACGACCAGATGTTTGCCGACACCCTGTTCGGTCACAAGCGAGGTGCCTTTACCGGGGCAGGGGAGGTGCGCGACGGCATGATCGTACAGGCTGCCGGAGGGACGCTCTTTCTGGACGAGATCGGCGAGTTGAGCCCGCTTTCCCAGGTGAAGCTCCTCCGCCTCTTGCAGGAACGGGAGTACTACCCGCTCGGCTCCGATATCCCGTTGCGCAGCTCCGCCCGGATCATCGTCGCCACCAACCAGCATCTGGAGCAGTTGATCGTCTCGGGGACCTTCCGCAAGGATCTCTACTACCGGCTCTGCGCCCACCACATTCACATCCCCCCTTTGAGGGAGCGCAAGGAGGACATTCCTCTGCTGCTCGAATTCTTCCTCGAAAAGGCGGCCCGGTCGCTGCGGCTGCCGAAGCCATCCTACCGGCCCGAGCTGTTCAATTACCTTTGCAGCTACCATTTCCCCGGCAACGTCAGGGAGCTGCGGTCGGTGGTGTTCGACGCCATGGCGCGCCACAAAGGGGGGAACCTGTCGATGACCTCCTTCCGGAAGGTGATCGGCAAGGCACCGGCTCCCACCGCCGCCGAGCGGTCGTACTGCGGCGACGCCCCCGGCTTCCAGCTTACCGGCCGCTTCCCCACTTTGAAGGAGATGGAAACCTACCTCATCGAGGAGGCCCTTCAGTTGGCGGGGGGGAACCAGGGAGCGGCTGCCGCCATGCTCGGGCTGACCCGGCAGGCACTCAACAAGCGGCTCTGCCGCCGGTAATTGAGGGGGGGCGGTCCTCTCGTTGAAGGATAGGGGAATTTGGCTGGTGCCGGAGATAGTGGCCGATCAGGTTTCCCTTTAGGCCTGGGTGGAGAGGCGAGATGGTTGCCGCCGAAAAGCTGCAAAAAATGTCGCACCGGCAAAAAATGTCTCACCGTGAATAAGTTACTTAAATGACAAGCTGAATGCAGATCCCGCCGCCCATTCCCCCGGACTTTTGTCGCAACTTCCTTTCCTTGAGCGCTTCGTTGCCCACCGCTATTCGGCCGTTTTTACCGCACTTTGGTATCTGCGCGAAATGGCATCATTTCTGCTTAGTGGTCCCCGATTCAGGATAAAAGGGGTCCTAAATATCCCGAAACGGGCGGGCGGTGCCCCCATTCCACCTTGTTAAGGGGGAGGTTCCATCGCCGTTGCCCGCCATCAACAAGAGGTTTCTGATGCATTCAACCCCCTTTGCCGTCCGGCCGACGGGCAGTGACGCCCCGAATCTCGGTCGACCGGCAGGGCCCCATGCCGGTTACTCGCTCACCCAGCCGCTACTGGACACCCTGGACGGAATGCTGCAGCAGCTCGAACGCCTCCCCCAGTTGACTGAGCGGAGCTTCCAGGCCGTCTCCGACAACCTGCGCGACGTTTCCGGACGGCTGCGGGCTATCTCCCGACACGCGGCCCAGGCTGCCCAACTGATGGCGGGAAGCGAGGGGCAGTCGGTGCTGGCCGACATCCAGCAGGCCCTGGAGATCATGTCCGAGCAGCTCCAGGGGGGAGACCGGGGGGCGGAGGCTTCGGTCGCGGGCCTGAAACGGATCATGGTCGAGTTGGAGGCGATCCAGCGCCTGGTGACCGATTTCCAGGACCGGGTCGGCACCCTGCGGATGCTCAAGACCAGCACCAACATCCTCGGGGCCAGGGCTGCCAAGGGGGGAGGCGGTTTCCTGACCGTCGGCAACGCCATCGGCAACCTCGCCCTGGACATCAAGCAGAAGTCCTCCGACATCCACGCCAAGAAGCGCTCCCTTTCGGCCGAGCTTGAAAGGGCGGTCACCAAGGTAACCAGCCTCAAGGAGAGCCAGCGCAAGCTGACCGGCAGCATCCTCGCCGATATCCGCCACGCCATCGCCAACCTTGTCCGGATGCACGACAACTGCGCCCGGGTGGCCGACGAGCTCGCCGGGCGTTCCGGGACCATGTCCAGGGCACTGGGGGAGGTGGTGGTGGCCCTGCAGTTCCAGGACATCACCAGGCAGCAGCTCGAGCATGCCGGGCGGGCCTTGGGGGGGCTGAGAATGGAGGTGGCCGAGTCGCTGGGACTAGGGGAGGGGGCACCGCCCGCTACCCAGAGTGTCTGTGCGTTGCAGTCGGCCCAGATCGCCCACAGCGTCACCGAGCTGGAGCAGGCGATAGGCCACGTGGCGCAAAACCTCAAGGGGGTTGCCGGCGAGGCTTCCTCCACCTCCGGCGCGCTCCATGAGCTCTTCGGCATGGCCGGTAGCGTCGGCGGCTCCTCCATTGCGGGAATCGAGGCCGGGCTCGCCTCGGTGATGTCCGCTTTCGCGGAGAGCCGCCGGAGTGCCGACCACCTGGCGGAGATCATGCTGGCGGTGACCAGCGCCATGGGGGAGATCACCTCCTTCGTCAAGGAGATCGACTACATCGGGTTCGAGATCAAGCTCATCGCGCAAAACGCCATCGTGAAGGCGGCCCAGGCCGGTAAGGACGGCGCCGCCTTCGGCGTCATCGCCGCCACCGTGGAGCACGAATCGGTCATCATCTGCCAGCGGGCACGTGCCATCACGGACAGCATCGTGAGGATCTCCGCCCAGGTTACCGCGCTCCAGGCCGACCTCCCGGCCCGGTCGAATTCCGCTTCCGGCTCCGCGCTGGCCGGAAACCTCGGTGACGTAGTGGCCGGCGACCTCGGGGACGAGATGGCTTCCGCACTCGGTACTCTGCGAAGCCTGTCGTCGAACGTGCTCGAGCAGTTGGAGCAGACCGACCGGATGGCGGAAGGGCTCGCAGGCGACCTGGAAGCCACCGTTGCCGCCCTGGAGGACCCGGAGCTCGGGTCGCTTTTGTACCGGGAACTGCCGGCGCAGCTCTCGGACCTGCAACATGCCGTCGTCGCCGCCTGCCAGGGAGGCCGGGAGCCGGGTGTCCGCCAGGCGCTCGACGCCTTGAAGCAGCAGTACACCATGCACAGCGAGCGGCAGATTCATGAACGTTTTACGGCCCAGGCATCGCAGGCCGGAGTGGTCGCCCCGGTTCCCCTTTCCGTTGCGGCGGATGACGAGTTCCTGGGCGCCAACATCGAGTTGTTTTAGAAAAGGAGCAGCAGAGTAATGCAGATTGAAATGGAGCCGGTAACCAACGGCGACCAGCCCGATACAAGGGAGGTATCGATCTCCGGTAAGGCCACCGTCATCGGGGTGGCCAACTTGAAGAAGGTGCTTTTGGAGGAACTGGAAGGGGCGGATGTGGTCACCATCGACGTGACTGGAGTCACCGAAGCAGATCTAACCTTCTTCCAGCTTTTATGTGCGGCCCATCGCTTTGCGGCGGACCGGGAGAAAAAGCTCAGCATTGCACCATCGAGCCTGGCGCGGCACCGGCAACTGGCCCTGGAGGTTGGCTACCAGACCGGGCCGGGCTGCTGCTGGGAACAGTGCAGCTGTCTGCAACAGAAGGAGGATTGATCTATGAACAGGACTATTTTGGCGGTGGACGATTCCGCCGGCATGCGCACCACCCTTTCTTTCACGCTGGAGGAAGCGGGGTACCGCGTCGTGGAGGCCAAAGACGGCGCCGAGGGGCTGGCCAGGATGAAGCAGGAGCAGGTCGACCTGGTGATCACCGACCTCAATATGCCGGTCTTGGACGGCATCAGCCTGATCCGCGCCATCCGGGACAATCCCGACCACCGCTTCACCCCCATCATCATGCTCACCACGGAATCCCAGGACGACCGCAAGCAGGAAGGGCGCCTCGCCGGGGCAAGCGGCTGGATGGTGAAGCCCTTCCGCCCCGAGCAGCTCTTGGCGGTAGTGAGGAAGGTTCTTAAATGAACGAGACCGTCGCCCAGGTCTTCCGCGAGGAGGTCGACGATCTGCTGTCCGAGCTGGAACTCTCGCTGCTCGAACTCGAAAAGCGTCCCACCGACAAGGGGGAAGTCGACCGCACTTTCCGGACCATGCATACCCTGAAAGGGGCGAGTGCCATGCTCGGGCTGGAAGAGATCACCTTCTTCGCCCACGAGGTGGAGTCGGTGCTCGATCACGTGCGGGCAGGGAGGCTCCCGGTCACCCCGGATATTATCCGCCTCACGCTTTCGGCCCGGGATCAGATCAAGTCCATGGTGCAGGCCCTCGACGGCACCGCTCCCGCCGACGAACAACTGACCCGCTCACTGGTGGGCGCTTTCCGTGACCTGGTCGGAGCGCAGGCTGAACGGCTCGTACTCCCGGCCCACGCCCCGTTGCCGACCACTACCGACGGCGAGATCCTCTGCCGGATCCGCTTCCGCCCCGACCGCGAGATCTTCAAGCGCGGCCTCAATCCCTCCCACCTGCTTGAGGAGTTGCGGGAGCTTGGGCGGTGCGAGATTACCTTGCACAAGGAGCGGATCCCTTCCTTCGAGGAGTTCGACCCGGAGCTTTGCTACCTGCACTGGGAAATCCTGCTCGTCACCAGCCATGACATCAACGCGGTTCACGACGTATTCATCTTCCTGGGCGACGGGGGACGGGTGGAAATCGAGCTCGTCTCCAATGGGGCGCCAGACGCGCCGGCCGGCCACGGTGCCGATACGGCGCCTGCGTCGTCGGCTGCGGCAAGGCTCCACCTCGGGGCTGCCGGACCCGCCCTCGCCGAGGAACCGGTGGTGCAGCCCGCGCTGATGCCGGCGGTCGAGGCGATGGTGGAGTCGATGGTGCAGGCTGGGGTAGAGCCCGGTGTTGAGTCCGGTGCGGAGGGTGCGCTTGAGCCTGCGGCTGGGTCTGGTGCTGAGTCTGCGGCTGGGTCGGGTGCTGAGTCTGCGCTAGCGGATGGAGCGGCTTCTCCGGAGCATGCCGAGGCGCCTGCCGTCGGCCAGGCGTTGGTGTCGGGTGAGTCCGGAGGGGCACAGCCCACCGTCGTCGAACGGGAATCCGAGAGGGCACGGCCGATCTCTTCCATCAGGGTCGCCTCCAACAAGCTCGACCAACTGGTGAACCTGGTGGGAGAGATGGTCACCGCGCAGATGCGGCTGGTACAGATCGGGCTCGGCTACGACGACCCCGCGCTCAACGCGGTGGCCGAGGAGATCGGGCGCCTCACCGAGGGACTCCGTGACACCGCCCTCGACATCCGGATGCTCCCCATCGAGGGGACCTTCAACCGGATGCTGCGCCTGGTCCATGACCTCTCTCACGAGTTGGGCAAGGAGGTGGAGCTCGTTACCGAGGGCGCGGAGACCGAGCTCGACAAGACGGTGATCGAGCGGATTGCCGATCCCCTCGTGCACCTGATCCGAAACAGCATCGACCATGGCATCGAACCGCCCGGGGAGCGGGTGGCGGCGGGTAAGGCTTCCAAGGGAACCCTGCGCCTTAAGGCGGCTCACTCCGGGGACAGCGTGATCCTTACCTTCAGCGACGACGGCCGCGGCATGAACCGCGAGAAGTTGAGGGCCAAGGGGATGGAGCGGGGGCTCATCCCGGCCGGGGCTGAGCTTGCCGACCGCGAGATCCTCGGCCTCATCTTCCACCCCGGTTTCTCCACCGCGGACAAAATCACCAGCATCTCCGGCCGCGGGGTCGGGATGGACGTGGTGAAGAAGGGGATCGAGGCGCTGCGCGGCACCATCGGGATCGCCAGTGTCCACGGCGAAGGGACCACCTGGACGCTGAAGATTCCGCTCACCCTGGCCATGATCGAAAGCCTGCTGGTGAGGATCGGCAACGAGCGCTACGTCCTCCCCCTGGCCCAGGTCGAGGAGTGTATCGAACTGAGCGAGCTGGAGGCGGCGAGAAATCACGGCCGCCGGATCGTGCAGCTGCGCGGTGCCGTGATCCCGTACATCTCGCTCAGGGAGCGCTTCGCGGTCCGGGGGCAGCGCCCCTCCATCGAGCAGATCGTCATCGTGGAGATCGACGGGAAAAGGATCGGCTTCCTGGTGGACGAGGTGATCGGCGAGCACCAGCTGGTCATCAAGTCGATCGGGAGACTCTTCCGCGCGGTGCGCTGGGTTTCCGGGGCCACCATCATGGGGGACGGGACGGTCGCCCTCATTCTCGACCTGCAGCAGCTCCTGGACGAGGAGGAGCAATTGGAACGACGCAACGCGGCCGACGAACAGGCCGCCTTCAAGGGGATTGCCTATGCCTGATACCGCCGTGACGGAAACCGCCCAGTACCTGACCTTTACCCTCGATGGAGAGCTCTTCGCCATGGACATCGTGAAGGTGCGCGAGGTCCTCGACTACACCGGGGTGACCCGCGTTCCCCGCACCCCCGACTTCGTGCTCGGGGTGATCAACCTGCGTGGCCACGTGGTCCCGGTGGTGGACCTGCGGCTTAAGTTCGGGCTCCCCGCCTCGGACCGGGGACAGAGCTGCGTAATCATCGCCGAGGTGACCGTGGACAACGAGACCACGGTGCTGGGTGCCCTGGCCGACTCGGTGCAGGAGGTGCTGGAACTCTCACCGGAGCAGATCGAGCCGGCTCCCCGCATCGGGTGCCAGCTGGATACCGAATTGATACTGGGAATGGGGACGCTGGATGAGCAGCTGATGGTGATTCTCAACGCCGACAAGGTCTTCTCGTCGGTCGAGGTGACACTTCTGCGGGACACCGGCTCCGAGCCGACGCTGGCCGCCAACTGCTGATCCACCGGCGCAGGAAGGGGAGATATCGTGCACATACGAGACATGAAGATAGCGACCCGGATGGTCTTGGGCTTCGGGATGGTAATCGGGATATTCCTGATCACGGCGGCGGTTTCCAGCTGGCTATTGCGGGGGATCGAGCGGAATTCGCGGGAGGTCGCCACCGAGACCGTCCCCTACCTGCTGGTCGCCCACCAGATGACCACGGCCGCCATCAGGGTGAGCGAGAGCCTCACCGATGTGGCCGCCACCCGCAACCAGGGCGGCTTGGTGGACGCCCAGAAGTCGGCCCGCGAATTCCAGGAATCCCTGGCCAGGTTCAAGGAGTACTTCGCCCGCAAACAGGACCAGCGCTCCATGAAGGAGGTGGAGGCGCTCTCGGTCGCCTTCGACCGCTACCTGAGCCAAGGAAAGGAGATGGCCGCGGTTTACGTCGAGGATGGGACCGAGGCGGGGAACCGGCTGATGGACTCCTTCGACCGCAACCGCGACCAGATCACCGAAGCGGTGGGACGGTTGCAAAAGGCCCAGGCCGAGACCGCCGCCCGCAACACCCATGACGTGGTCGACGCCGTCACCAAGATGCAGCGCGGCATGTTCTTCATGAGCGCCGCCGCGCTTTTTCTGGGGGCGTTATTGGCCATGTTCCTGACGAGAAGCGTGACGCGTCCGTTGAAGCAGGGGCTCTCGGTGGCCAACCGGCTGGCCGAGGGGGACCTGGGGACCGAGATCGTCGTCACCGGAGGCGATGAGACCGCCGAGCTTTTGCGGGCCATGCAGCACATGGTGGTGAAGCTCAGGCAGATCGTGGGGGAGGTCATGGCCTCCGCGGCCAACGTCGCCTCCGGGAGCCGCCAGCTTTCCAGTGCCGCCGCCCAGCTTTCCCGGGGAGCCGCCGACCAGGCGATGGCCGCCGAGCGGGCCTCCTCTTCCATGGAGCAGATGAGCACCACCATCCGGCAAAACGCCGACAACGCGGCCGAGACCGAGAGGATGGCGATGAAATCGGCCCAGGACGCCCGGGAGGGGGGGGACGCGGTGGTGGAGACCGTGGCCGCCATGCAACAGATCGCCAAGAAGATCAACATGGTGGAGGAGATCGCCCGCCAGACCAACCTCCTGGCCCTCAACGCCGCCATCGAGGCGGCACGCGCAGGCGAGCACGGGAAGGGATTCGCGGTGGTCGCCTCGGAGGTACGCAAGCTTGCCGAACACTCGCAGAAGGCTGCGGCCGAAATATCGGGGTTGTCGACCAACTCGGTGTTCGTGGCGGAGCAGGCGGGACGCTACCTGGTGCGCATGGTGCCGGACATCCAGAAGACATCGCATCTGGTCCAGGAGATAACCGCCGCCAGCAAGGAGCAGGACGTCGGCGCCGAGCGGATCAACCAGGCGATCCGCGAGCTCGACCAGGTGATCCAGCAAAATGCCGGCGCTTCGGAGGAGATGGCCTCCACCTCTGAGGAGTTGAGCAGCCAGGCGGAGCAGCTTCAACACGTGGTGGCCTTCTTCCGGCTGGAAGGGGCCGATGCCTCCCAGCCCGCTGCGGTTGCCACCCCCATCGGAACGCTCAACGGCGCGATTGCCCAAGGTGCGATGGCCCAAGGCTCCATGCCGTTTGCGCCCCGGCCCGCTTCGCCCCGCGCCCCCTCGCGCCAGCAGCTGCCCGCCGGTGTCCCTCTTCCCGGCGTGGACCTTCAGCTTGGCGGGGGAGCCGACCACCTGGACGACGCCTTCGAGAGATTTTGACTTTTTTGTCCCACCCACGGGTAGGAATGGATTCCCCGGCGCCGGCCGGGGAGGCAGCAAATGAAACAAAGGAGAACGAACAGCCATGAATCTGGCAAATTTCAAAATCGGCACCCGGCTGGGGATGGGCTTTACCCTGATCCTGCTGATCCTGATAGGGGTGGTTGCTACCGGTTACTGGGGCGTCAACGAGGGCACCGACCAGACCGTCACCATGCTGCGCGGCGACGCCACCATCGCCGAACATGCGGCCCGCGCACGGTCGAACATCCTTGGGCTCAGGCGCTTCGAAAAGGACATCTACCTCAACATCGACGATCCCCAGAAAAGAAAGGAGTACCTGCAGAAGTGGCAGGAGCAGCACGAGCATCTGAACGCGCGGCTGGCCGATCTGGATAAGACAGCTACCCTGCCGGCCGACCGGGAGACGGTGAAAAGCATGAAGGCGGAGCTCGCAGGCTATGAGGCCGGGTTCGGTCAGGTGTGGGAAAAGATCGCGGCCGGGCGCATCAAGACTCCGCAGCAGGCGAACGCGGCGATCACCCAGTACAAGAAGGAAATGCACCAGATGGAGGATCTCTCCAAGACGCTCGCCGACCAGACAAACAAGCGGATGGATTCCAAGGAGGCCATCATGCTTTCCCTGGCGCGGCAGACCAACGCCGTGCTGACCGTGGGGGCGCTCTTGGCGGTTGTGCTTACCATGGGGATCGGCTACCTCCTGCACCGCTCCATCACCGTGCCGCTGGCCGAGGCGCTCGGTCACTCGAGGCGGCTTGCCGACGGGGACCTGACCATGAAGATCGAGGTCGCGGGGAAGGACGAGACGGCCGAGCTTCTCCGGGGCATGCAGGAGATGGTCGCCAAGCTGCGCCACGTGGTCGGAGAGGTGCAGGTCTCGGCCCACAACGTAGCCGCCGGGAGCGAGGAACTCTCCAACTCCGCCCAGGAGACCTCGCAGGGGGCGAGCGAGCAGGCGGCTGCCGCCGAGGAGGCCTCCGCCGCCATGGAGCAGATGGCGTCCAACATCGCCCGCAACGCGGACAACGCGCTGATGACCGAGAAGATCGCGGTGAAATCGGCCGCCGCCGCCCGGGAAGGTGGGCGGGCGGTGGCGGAAACGGTGGACGCCATGAGGGACATCACCAAGAAGATCACCCTGATCGAGGAGATCGCACGCCAGACCAACCTTTTGGCGTTGAACGCGGCCATCGAGGCGGCCCGTGCCGGTGAGCAGGGAAAAGGTTTCGCCGTGGTGGCGGGGGAGGTGCGGAAGCTGGCCGAGCGGAGCCAGAAGGCGGCGGCCCAGATCAGCGAGGTTTCCGAGTCGAGCGTCGCGGTGGCCGAAAAGGCTGGGCGGCTTTTGGAGCAGCTCGTGCCGGACATCCAGCGGACCGCTGAACTGGTGCAGGATATCGCCGCCGCCAGCCAGGAGCAGGGCTCGGGTGCCCAGCAGATCAACTCGGCCATCCAGCAGCTTGACCTGGTGATCCAGAGTAACGCCGCCTCGTCGGAAGAGATGGCCGCCACCTCCGAGGAGCTGTCGATGCAGGCCGATCAGCTCCAGAACGCGGTGGCCTTTTTCCGGCTCGAAGGGATTACCGCCGTGCGGTTGCCGGTGCGGACCCCGAAGTCGATCATGACCGAACAGCTCGAGCCGCTTCCCCTTGGCGAGGCCGCCGCCGGGTGACCGGTTTCCTCTTCCTCACCCTGAAGCTCTCTACCATAAAGAAAAGCCCCCTGGCATTGTCAGGGGGCTTTTTGTGTTATTGAGCGGGAAGTAGGGCTTCCATTGGCGTCAAAGGATGACCGTTTCTCTCCGAATTGGCAGAGGGTGGATCTGGAAGGATCACCGGGGAGCAGGAGTTACCATGCCTGCGTGATCCACGTCTTCGTCCTGCAATTCGCCCGGGTCTGGTACAGGTGGCTGCCAGGATGCCGCGGGCGATTTGATGACTCTCTCATAAAGAGGCAGCGCTTCCGGCAGAAACGTCGTGAGCGAGCCGCCATAGCGAGGGTTGACTTCGAATATCTTCACGGTGTCATTGGCAAGCTTGTAGTTGAAACAGCAGATCCCCTGGTAGCCGACGGAGTTGAGTATCCGCTCGAAGAGATCTAAGAATCGGGAGTGGTCCACCGGCATACCTGCCAGAGGCCTGAAGTTGTTCCCCTTTATGAAGTACCTTTCCTGGAAGGTAAATTTCAGCGTTTTGAAGAACCGGATCTTCCCATCGGCCATGATGATGTGGGTCGTGTACTCGTCGCTTCCCTCGATGTATTCCTGGGTGAAGAAGTCTCCTGAGGTAAACCAGTCGCGGTATTGGAGCCCGCTTTCCGCATCGTGGATGACGGCCATGTCGAGTCCCCATTCACCGACCTTCTTCTTGATGATGAAGGGATAGTCCATCTTCTGGTTGGTCTTGGGGACGTAGTTGCCGAAGCCGTGAGAAATGAGGTGGCTGGCGAAGCGTTCCTTGTCGTCACAGAGCGTGATGGCGGGATCGGCAGGAACCAGTGTCCTCTTGCCGTTAAGGGCTGGGTGGCGATCGTTGATACGATGCTCGGCGGCCACGGTGAGGGGAACTATCAGGTTGAAAAGGGAGAGTGGGATCTCGTGGAGGTCATAGAAAAATGGCGTGTATTCGGACTTTTGGAGCTTCTTGCGGATTGCCCATTCCCAATCGTCGTGCCGGGAGAAAAGAACGGTCCTTCTCAACATGACCTTAGCAACAATAAATCGTATGACATCTTTCCATTTCATAGATCCGCCGTCCCTTGCTCCCTCACAGAAGGAGCCGATGAGTAACGATGACATTAACTCCGGTTCAGGAAGCAGGGCAATTAAAAAATATAAAAATTAATAAAAAATAATATTGCTCGGTGATTTTCGAGCCCCCGCTCCGTTGCTGCCGTGTCTGCTCCCCGCGTCTTCTCCTTGCCAATGCGCAAACTCGTCGTAGAATTCATCTGGTTATAAAGTGTTAACCTGATGGTGGTCCGACATCGGGCATCATGGCCAAACGGCCTTACCTTAAACCGGAAAGGGAGGAAACGTATGAGGAGCGTGAAACTGGCATTACTGGTGATGTTGGCGGTCCTGTTTGCTGTATCCACCGCGTTGGCGGCCGAAAAGCACTTCAAGGCGCACCTGACTCCGAAGGAGGAGATCAAGAAGCCGAAGGCTAAATCGTCCGGAAAAGCCGAGTTCAAGGTCAACAAGGATGGCACCGAGATCAGCTACAAGCTGTACGTGAAGAACATCAAGGACATCAACGGCGCCCACATCCATATGGGCAAGAAGGGCGAAGACGGTCCCCCGATCGTGATGCTGTACAAGGAGCAGAAGAAGGGTAAGTCGCACGGCCTTCTGACTGAAGGAAAGATCACCGCTGACGACATGATGGGTGACTACAAAGGGAAGTCGATCAACGACCTCGTTACCTTGATGCAGTCCGGCGACGCCTATGTGAACGTCCATACCGACGCCAACCCGGACGGCGAGATCCGCGGGCAGATCAAATAGGAAAGAGTAGGGTGGGCACCCCGTGCCGACGCGGTCCTGGTATCGGCTCAGCGGTCGTTATGTCGGCTCGGCTTTGCTCACTCTGCCGGAGAGATGGTGGGCTGGGGGCTGCCCACCCTACAACGAGTCAGGCGTTTGACGAGGCAAAAAGAAGGGGCCGGCGGCATTTTTACCATGCCGTCCGGCCCCATTTATTTCTTGCCCGGCGGAGTGCTACGGCTTCCGGTTGACCATCCCCGTGGCGACGTTGATGAGCTCGTAGGGGAAGAGGATGGTGCTGTTCTTCTCCGCGGAGATTTCGGTCATCGTCTGGAGGGTTCTCAAGTGAAGTGCCGACGGTGTCTCGGCGAGCTTCGCGGCGGCTTCCGCCAGCTTGACGGAGGCTTCCAACTCACCGCTGGCGTGGATGATCTTGGCGCGGCGCTCCCGTTCGGCCTCCGCTTCCTTGGCCATCGCCCGCTGCATTCCTTCCGGGAGATCGATGTTCTTCATCTCGACGTGATCGATCTTGACCCCCCATTTGCCGGTCTGGCTCGCCAGGGTGCTACCGAGCGCCTCCTGGAGTTTCGTCTGCTCGCCCAGCACCTCGTCCAGGATATGCTGGCCGATCACCGCGCGCAGTGCGGTCTGCGCGAGCTGGTTCAGGGCATACTGGTAATTCTCCACTTCCACAATGGCCTTTTGTGGCTCGACTACCTTGGCATACACCACGGCGGTGACCCGGATGGTGACGTTGTCGCGGGTGACGACGTCCTGGGCGGGGATCTCGGTCGCCACCGTCCGGAGCGAGACGGTGGTCATCTGCTCCAGTGCAGGTATCAGCAGGATGAGGCCGGGGCCCCGGACACCGACGAAACGCCCCAGGCGGAAGACGACGCCCCGCTCGTACTCCTTGAGGATCCGGATGGAAGCGGCGAGGATGGCGATGATAATGAATAACACGACTGGGGTTGCGACTATCATGTTGAGCCTCCTTGGATGCACGTTTTCCCTGCCCGCACCCTGCCTTGCCCCTGATCGCCAGGAGCGCGGAGGGGGGCGAAGGGGAAGGGATCAATCGGGGAGGAGGATTCCTGAGCCGGTAGTGGCGCGGGATTCGAGGTCTCGATGGGCCTGGGCCGCCTCCTCCAGACGGTAGCGGTGGTTTATCTCGATGGTGACTCTGCCCGCCGCTACCACCTCGAAGAGCTCCCTCGACATGCTATCGAGATCGGAGGTCTTGGCCGTATAGGTGGCCAGCCCCGGCCGCGTCAGGTAGAGCGATCCCATGGGGGAGAGGCGGTTGATGTCAAAGGGAGGCACCGGACCCGAGGCGTTTCCGAAGCTGACCAGCATCCCGAACGGGCGCAGGCATTGCAGCGAGGTTTCGAAGGTGTCCTTGCCAACGCCGTCGTAAACCACCGGCACTCCCTCCCCCTTGGTGATCTCCTTTACCCTCTCGACGACGTTTTCGGTCCGGTAGTTGATACAGAAATCGGCACCGTGGTCGCGGGCCAGCCGGCATTTCTCCTCGGAACCGGCGGTGCCGATGACCTTCGCACCGAGGGCTTTAAGCCACTGGCAGGCGATGAGCCCGACGCCACCGGCGGCGGCATGGAAGACGACGGTATCGTTTCTCAGCACACGGTACGTGCGGCGGATCAGGTACTGTGCGGTCAAGCCCTTCAGCATCATGGCCGCTCCCTGGTCAAACCCGATGGCGTCGGGAAGAACGCAGAGACGGTCGGCCGGTATCAGGCGCTGCTCGCAGTAGGCTCCGATCCGGCCCGCGTAGGCCACCCGGTCGCCGGGCTTTACCCGGGTCACCCCTTCACCGACCGCTTCGACCACACCGGCCCCTTCGTTGCCGGCCACCGCCGGGAGAGGGACCTTGTAAAGGCCGCTTCGCTGGTAGGTGTCGATGAAGTTGATCCCGACCGCCTTATGCCGGAGCACCACCTCGCCCGGTCCCGGAGCGGCCAGTTCGATGTCGGCTACTTTGAGTACTTCGGGGCCGCCGTATTCATTGAAAATGATGGCTTTGGTCATAATAGTCCTCCAACCGCTCGATATGCTTGGTTCTTTTAACTCAAAAGGGTACTTTCGGCCAACTTAATGATACCGAGCTTGCGGGGATCGGCAACTGACGGCAGCGATTCCAATGAAAAACCCTTTGGCTAGGCCAAAGGGTCTCTTCAAGGATGCGTCGGGGGGGCGGCGGAGAGTTTTCGACTCCGGCCGGATGTGGCTATTTCGATTTCGCAGGAACTACTTCAAGATCAATGTTTACCTATGAAGAAGGGGGCCTTTTTCGTGCAGGAAACGATTGTCAAACGGGGACTTTCCGCATAACATGCAGACGAGTTTCGCATCGCGCACCTGGAGAGCAGATGAGCCGTACCCACCACGAAGAACCTTCCGAACCGATCTCCCAACGGGAAATACGCACCGTTTTTGCCGGATTGATGCTGGCCCTGGCCTTGGCCGCCCTGGACCAGAACATCGTCGGCACCGCGCTTCCCCGCATCGTCAGTGACCTGGGCGGCCTCGCGCATCTCTCGTGGGTCGTTACCGCCTTCATGCTGACCTCGACCACCACCACGCCGCTGTACGGAAAGCTGAGCGACATGTTCGGGCGCAAGGCGCTCTTCGTCGTCTCCATCGTCGTCTTCCTGATCGGCTCCTGCCTTTGCGGGCTCTCCTCGACCATGATGCAGCTGGTCCTTTTCCGCGGTATCCAGGGGCTGGGGGCCGGGGGCCTGATCGTTCTCGCCCAGACCACCATCGCCGACCTGGTCGCCCCGCGTGACCGGGGGCGCTACCAGGGGCTTTTCGGCGCGGTGTTCGCCTTCTCGAGCATCGCCGGGCCGCTGCTGGGCGGGTTCATCACCGATGCCCTTTCCTGGAGATGGATCTTCTACGTCAACCTTCCGGTCGGTGCGCTGGCCCTGGCTCTGATCGCCTTCGGTTTCCGCCGACCCCACCGCCGCGTCACTCACCGGGTGGATTATCCCGGCGTGTTGCTGCTGACCGGTTGGACCACCACCTTTCTCCTGCTCCTTACCTGGGGCGGGGTGACCTACGCCTGGAATTCACCCGTCATCCTGGCGCTGGCGGCTGCTGCCACGGTGTTTTTCTGGTTGCTGGTCTGGCAGGAACGCCGGGCGGCCGAGCCGGTCATCCCCCCGCAGATCTTCGGCAACAAGGTCTTTCTCGTCTCCTCCCTGACGCTCGCTTTTACCTTCGTTGCGCTTCTTGGTTCTTCGGTCTTCATGCCGCTGCATTTCCAGCTGGTCCTTGGAATGTCCCCCTCCCGGGCGGGATTGATGATGGCTCCCATGACGGTGGGGCTCATCGCCTCGTCCTTTCTCGGCGGACGGCTGGTCTCCCGGACCGGAAGGTACAAATTTCTCCCGGTGACCGGCCTGGCCATGGCTGCCGCCGCGCTCCTCTCGGTCAGCCGGGCCGCCTCGGCCGGGAGCTCGCTGGTCCTGCTGGAGGCGTCGGTGACCGCGCTCGGTTTCGGCTTCGGCCTCGTCATGCCCAACCTGACCGTTGCCATCCAGAACGCGGTCCGTCCCGCTGAAATCGGCGTGGCCACAGCGACCGCCGGATTCTTCCGCTCACTGGGTGGCGCCTTCGGGGTGGCCTTGGCCGGGGCGCTGGTGAGCTTCCAGCTGCAATCGGAAGGAGTCGGCTCCGTGAACGGCGGTGCGCGGTCCATCCTCGAGCACGGGATCCAGCAGATCGCCCTCCTGCCGCCAGCCCAGAGGGAACTGGTCATCTCCGTCTACCGTCACGCCATCAGCACCACCTTCCTGGCCGCCGCCGGTGCCGCCCTGGCCGCCTTCTGCGTGGTGCTCCTCCTCCCCGAGGTGCCGCTGAGGAGAACGACTCCCGGCGCCGCTATCGAGGAAGCAGCCGAACGGGCGGAGAGGGCCGAGGGGGCGGAACCCATACCCGCTGAGGCCTCCGGTTCCTGACCCCGCCAGCTTTCGCCTCCGGCTCCCACCAGCTTTCGCCTCCGGTTCCTGACCCCACCCGCTTGATCCAAATTCGCTAGGCAAGAAAGGCCGCCTCCCCGGGAGAAGCGGCCTTTCTCTTTTCTGCTTTATGCTGTTCTCCACCCAGCCTGGTCCTGTCGGGTTTGCCCCTCATCTTCCCCCGGGTGGCCCCTCACCCTAACCCTCCCGGGGGGAAAGGGGATCGTGCCTCACTCTCCTTCAAGGGAGGGGCGGGGTGAGGATGGGGTGCCTCGTACGATGTAGCAGATGGAGTCACTCGGCGACGATGTGATGGACATTCGCCAGGATGGATTTGAGCTGGGCAGCGTTCTGGGGCGCGGCTCCCCCGGCGTCGTTGTTGAAATAGATGAAGACGTCCCGTCCTTTGTCCAGGTAGCGCGCGATGCGCTCTGCGTCCCTTTCCAACTCTCCGTCACTGTAGGAGCCGTTGTAGCTTCCCTGCATGCCGTGGCGCCTGATGTAGACGAAGTCGCCGGTCAGCGGGAGGTCGTTCACAAAGGGAGGGGAATCTGCCATGCAGAGGGCGACCTTCCTCTCTTTGCAGGCCGACACCACCTCGTCGGCAAGCCAACTCTCGTTCCTGAATTCCAGTGCCGTCCGGTAGGGATACTGCTCAAGGAGATTCAGAAACTCGACCAGTCTCCCGAGGTCCAGACCGAACTGGGGTGGAAACTGCCAAAGGACGCACTGCAACTTCTCTTTGAGCTCGTTGGCGGGGGTGAAAAATCTCTTCAGTGGCTCTTTGATGTCGTGAAGCCGTTTGATGTGCGTGATGTACCTGCTCCCTTTGATGGCGAACTGGTATCCGGGACGGCTCTCCTCATACCAGTGTGTGAAGGTTTCGGCTGTCGGGGTGCGGTAAAAGGTGACGTTCAGTTCCACCGTCGCGAATACCGTCCGGTAGTGGGCGAACCATTCCTTCTGGGGGAGATCCTCAGGGTAGAAGTTGCCTTTCCAGTGGGCGTAGCTGAACCCGCTGCATCCGACCGACACTTTCGGCATGGTGCCACCTCCGCAGGGAATCTACCACGAACGTTGCCAGCGAAGCCCCAGCCAGTCGGGGCCCACCACCGGGGCTAGATGGGTTGCGTATTCAGGGGTGACGAAGAGTTTGGCGACCAGGTAGGCGAGGGCACTGGCCGCGAGGACGTCGCGGACGTGGTGGTCACGGTTGTCTACCCGGACGTAGGCGACGTAGCCGGTCAGGGCCCAGGCGGGAACTCCGTATTTCCAGCCGTAGCGCTCCTCGAGGAAGGAGGCCCCGGCCCCGGCGAAGGCGACGTGACCCGACGGAAAGCCGTAGTCACCGCCGTTGGGGCGTTTTCCGAGGCTGGTCTGGTTGAATCCGAGCCGGGCCAGCGAGTTGAGCAACTGGTTCGCTCCCAGGTTCCTCAAGAACTGCTTCTCTCCCTCGGTGTCGTCCTTCAGGTAGGCAATGGCGAGCGCGCCGACCGGCACGATTGACATGGCGACATGCCCCGTGATGGCGTCTGCACCCCCGGCGGGAACGGATCGGAAGATAAGGAGAAGGTTCAAAATGATGGCTATGGTAACGCGGCGAATATTAGGCATGAGTGAATCTCCTCGTTAGCCTGACGGTTTGCCGACGGTATGGATCCAGTATATCGAAATTGTGCCTCGTCGCTGAGAGAGCGGCCGGCAGTAGAGGGGATAGTTGGGCGGAAGGGTGGAGGCAGGGGAGGGCGATGAGGAGGGCGAACGAGCGGGGGCTCAGCGGGCTTGGTGAGCTGACCGGGTGAGCTGGGCGGGAGGGAGAGTTGGAGCCGGCCGAAGCTTGGCGTGATCAGGAAAACAAAAAAAGGCGGAGCCCGAAAGCCCCGCCTCTATTATTTCGTAATGGCTGCCGTTTACTTCTGGTGGCAGCTCTCGCAGTCGCCGGAGGCGCTGAAGGCGGTTTTGCCGTCGTGGCAGGCGCCGCAGGAGTTCCCTTTCTCCATCTGGTACATGGTGTAGTGCTTCCCGCCGGTGCTGTACGGGAAGATCTTGGTGTGGCAGTCCTTGCACTTGAACTTGGAGAGGTGAGCCTTGTGGTCGAAGCGGGCCACGCCGATGGTGGTCTTGAAGTCGATCACGCCGGGGGTGAAGGCTTTGTGGCACTTGTTGCAATCGCTCACGGCGTAGAAGGCGGTCTTGCCGTTGTGGCAGGCGCCGCAGGATTTACCGTTGGCCATGTCGGCCATGGTGTTGTGTTTCGCGCCGGCCTTGAACTGGAAGATCTTGGTATGGCAGTCCTTGCAGGTGTACTTGGCGGTGTGGTAGTCGTGGCTGAAGACGACCTGGCCGATACCCTTGACCGGGAAGGTGATGTCGTGGGTCTTCATCCCTTTGTGGCAGCGGCCGCAGTTGCCGACCACGGTGAAGGCCCGTTTGTCGTTGTGGCAGGCGCCGCAGGAGCGCCCCTTCTCCATTTCGGCCATGGTCGAGCGGCCGCCGGGGAGGACCTTGGCGTTGTGGCAGCCGTGGCAGTCACCGTTGGTCTTGCCAACGTGGAAGGTGTGGTTGAAGGCTACCTCGCCGCCACCCTTGATCTTGAAATCGACGGTTTTCGGAGTGGACTTGTGGCATTTGTTGCAGCTTTTCGAGTCGGCCACACTGAAGGCCTTCATCCCGGTGTGGCAGGCGCCGCAGGATTTAGTCTTTTCCATTTCTGCCATGGTGAAATGACGACGCTCTTTCAGGTTGAAAATAGCGTTGTGACACACCTTGCAATTGTTGTTATATTTCTTCAGGTGGAACTCATGGCTGAAGGTAACCGACTCGGCGTTTTTAATAGGGAACTTGATGTCCTTTGTTTCCACCGCCCATACCTGGGCGCTGCAAAGGATAAGAAGCGTGAGGATGGCGAGGCGCAACTGCATGGTCCACTCCTTGTGACATTGTTTTAATCTGCCGTCCAGGCAACAGCGGCATAATATACACAGGGTTTGCCGCATCGTCAACGAAAAGTATTGGTTGTTACTTATATTTTTTCCGTCCCGGCCGGCCGGGAAGGAGGTCGTGTGAAATTACGATTCGTTTGGATTTCTCTTCTGATTTTGCTCGCCAGCGGGGCAGCCGATGCCGCCTTTTACCGGTGGATCGACGGCAACGGAGTGGTTCATTTCACCGACAACAAAGACAACATCCCTGCCAAGTACCGGAAGAAGGCCACCAGGTTAAAGCTTCTGGAGGAGCCATCCCTCAATGCCAAACCTGCCACCCCCCCGCCGGCTTCGCCGCCTTCGCCGGTAGCGCCCCCCCCGAAAGGTCCCGAGCTCTACGGCGGCCACGACCAGGCCTGGTGGAAAAACCGCTTCACGACCATGAAGGCCGAGATCCAGGCTGCCAAGGATCGCCTGGCTGAAAAACAGACCAAACTGGTGGAACTCAGACGCAAGAGGGTGATCTACCAGAGGACCAGAGACCGGGAAGCCTACAACACCATGAACGAATCCATCACCGCCGATGAACAAACTCTCAACAATCTGGTCGTCAACGGGGAGGCTCTCACCCAGGAAGCCGACCGGGCGGGAGTCCCTGCGGAGTGGCGCCAGTAGCCAAAACTGTGTCTTTATTAGCGGTTGCGGGGTCGGTTAAGCTGTGCTATAAAAACTTGCCCCTTTTTATACGGAGAATCGCCATAAGATGAACGGAATTGACAAGATAATCGAAACCGCCCTCGCCGAAGACATCCACACCGGCGACATAACCACGCTCTCCATCCTCCCCAAATCCCGCAGTATGCGCGCTCGACTGGTTGCAAAGGAATCCCTGGTCCTGTCCGGGATCAAGGTGGCCGAACGGGTCTTCACCCTGCTCGATCCTAACTGCCGCTTCGAGGCGCTCTTCGCCGACGGCGACCGCGTCGAGAAGGGTGACATCATCGGCCGCATGGAGGGGGATGCCGCGCTCCTGCTCCAAGGGGAGCGGGTCTCTTTGAACCTTCTGCAGCGGATGTGCGGGATCGCTACCCAGACCGCTGCCTACGTGAAGGAATTGAAGGGGACCGGCGCGCGCGTGGTGGATACCAGGAAAACCACCCCCGGCCTGAGGGTGCTCGAAAAGTACTCGGTCAGGGTCGGTGGCGGGACCAACCACCGCACCGGGCTTTACGACGGCGTCCTCATCAAGGAGAACCACATCGCTGCCGCCGGCGGGATCAAGGAGGCGGTGAAGCTTGCGAGGAACTACATCCCGCACACCCTGAAGATCGAGGTGGAGACCGAGACCCTGCAGGATGTGGCGGAGGCTTTGGAAGCCGGTGCCGATATCATCATGCTCGATAACATGTCGCTGGCCGAGATGACCGAGGCGGTGGTGCTCATCGGCAAGCGCGCGCTGGTGGAGGCCTCCGGGGGAGTAAACCTGCAGACCATCCGCGCCATCGCGGAGACCGGCGTCGACATCATCTCCGTGGGGGCCCTTACCCACTCGGTCAGGGCCGCGGACATCTCCATGCTCATGGAGGGTGCTTGAGGGAGGCCGAGGTCGATGCCAGGATACTGGCGCTCTTTAGATCGGGAGACGGTTTCGTCTCCGGCGAATCGCTGAGCAGGCTGCTCGGCGTCTCCCGCACTGCGGTCTGGAAACGAATCAAGGGTCTGAGGGCCGCCGGTTACGAGATCGAGGCGGTGCCCGCCAAGGGGTACCGGCTGGTGGCGGCACCGAGCACCCTCAACAAGTTCGAGATCGGCGAAGGGCTTAAGACCGCACGGATCGGCCGGCCGCTTCTCTGTCTCAAAGAGACCGAATCGACCAACACCGTCGCCTTCAAGATGGCCGAAGAGGGCGCATCCGAGGGGACGGTGGTGATCGCCGAGGGGCAGACGGCGGGGAAGGGGAGGCTCGGAAGGGTCTGGCTTTCTCCTCCGGGGGTGAACCTGTACTGCTCCGTGATCCTGCGGCCTCCGATCACTCCGGTCGCCGCCTGCCAGCTCACCTTTCTCTCCGCTGTCGCCGTCGCGCGCGCCATAGAGGAGTGCACCGAGCTCATCCCCCAGATCAAGTGGCCCAATGACGTTCTCATTGCCGGTAAGAAGGTCGCCGGGCTTTTGAACGAGATGAACGCCGAGACCGAGAAGGTGAACTTCGTGGTGCTCGGCATCGGGGTGAACGTGAACGTTCGGGTCTCCCAGTTGGGCGGGACCTTGCGCCATCCCGCCACCTCCCTTCTCGAAGAGGGGGGCGTGGAGGTGGACCGGCTCAAGTTCACCAAGACCCTGCTGGTCGAGCTCGACTATCTCTATGACCGGTTCCTCGCCGAGGGGGACGCCCCCATCCGGGCCGAGTGGCTCGAGCGGGCGCCGGTCCGGGGACGCAAGGTTTCGGTAAGCACCGGCGACCGCTTGTTCACCGGGATCGCCCGGGGGATCGACTCCTACGGCGGCCTCCTGGTCGAACTCCCCGGGGGACAGATTGAGACCGTCATGTCCGGCGACGTGGCGCTCATCGAGGAATAGAGTTCCCTGGTCCCCCCACTGATAAAGGGGGACAGGGGGGATTGCCTTTCACGGGCCGCCGCTGAAATCCCCCCCAGCGCCCCTTTGTCAAGGGGGGAGTAGATAACTAAAAACCGTAGTTGGAGGTTTCATTTGCTGCTGGTGATCGACGTCGGGAACAGCAACATCGTGCTCGGCATCTACGACGAAGAAAGACTGGTCAGGGACTGGCGGGTGTCGACCGACAAGTCCAAGACCATTGACGAATACGGCATCCTGTTTCACGACCTTTTCCGGCTGGCCGGCATCGGCTTCGAAGACGTCAAGGACATCATCGTCTCCTCGGTGGTTCCCACCCTGACCGGGGTACTGGAGAAACTGGCCCGCCAGTATTTCCGCATCACCCCCTACATCGTGGGTCCCGGCATCAAGACCGGGATGCCGATTCACTACGACAATCCCAAGGAGGTCGGCGCCGACCGGATCGTGAACGCCATAGCCGGTTTCGAGAAGTACCGGCAGGCGCTCATCATCGTCGATTTCGGGACCGCCACCACCTTCGACTACGTCAACAAGAAGGGCGAATACTGCGGCGGAGCCATCTGCCCGGGGCTTGCCATCTCGATGGAGGCGCTCTTCCAGAAGGCGAGCAAGCTTCCCCGTGTCGACATCGCCCGTCCCGCCTCGGTGATCGCCAAGAACACGGTGAACTCCATGCAGGCCGGGATCTTCTTCGGCTATGTGGGGCTCGTCGACGGCATCGTGCAGCGGATGAGGGCCGAGGGGAAGGAAAATCCGAAGGTGGTCGCCACCGGGGGGCTAGCCTCGCTAATCGCGCCGGAGTCGGCCACCATCGAGGCGGTGGACGAATTCCTCACTCTGGAAGGGCTGAGGATCATCTACCAGCGAAACAAGTAGCTCCGGTTTCTTTCTCTGAAGGAAACGGGCGCGGTATCATTTAAGTGAGCTCTTTCGAAGAGACACAGACAAGGGGGTAACCGGGACAGGTTCAAACGAGAGAGTTGAAAAGAGGTTAAGTTTTTCGTTCGCTTTACTCACCGGTCGGGTTTCGTTTCAGAGTGGATCATGACTGATTCTTATTCTAACGGAGGGCACCATGGGAAGGTATGAAACGGCTAAACTGCGCAACCTTGGAATTGTAGCTCACGGCGGTGCCGGGAAGACCTCTTTGGCCGAGGCGATCCTGTACAACTGCGGCATGATCGACCGCCTGGGCCGGGTGGACGACGGCACCTCCACGATGGACTTCGAACCCGAGGAGATCAAGCGTCGGATCTCCATCACCTCCTCTTTGGACCACTGCGAGTGGAAGACCTGCTCCATCCACCTCGCCGACACCCCGGGATACGGAAACTTCATCGCCGACACCCGCGCCTGCATGCGCGCCCTCGACTGCGCCGTCGTGATCCTCTCGGCCATCTCAGGCGTCAAGGTCCAGACCGAAGAAGTCTGGAAGTGGGCGAACGAATTCGAAATTCCCCGCATCGCCTTCGTCAACAAGATGGACCGGGAGCGCGCGAGCTTCCTGCGTGCCATCGACGACATGGAGAAGGCGCTCGGGGCCCGCGGGGTCGCCATCCAGTGCCCGATGGGCTCGGAGGAGAATTTCTCCGGCGTCATCGACCTCGTGAAAATGAAGGCCTACCGCTACGCGGACGACCTTTCCGGCCAGTGCAAGGAGGTGGAGATCCCGTCCGAGTACATGGCCGAGGCCAAGCGGCTGCGCGACATGATGGTCGAGACGGTGGCCGAGGCGTACGACGCCCTCACCGAGAAGTACCTGGAGACCGGGGAGCTGACCGAGGACGAGATTTACGACGGCCTGCGGATCGGCACCCTGCGGAACACCTTCACCCCGGTACTTTGCGGCTCGGCGACCTCGAACATCGGGGTGAGCCACCTGCTCGACGCCATCTGCGCCTATCTCCCGTCCCCGCTGGACCGCACCCCGGCGGTGGGGACCGATCCGGTCAAGCAGGAGGTCGTGGAAAGGGCCCCTGCCGAGACGGAGCCGTTCTCGGCGCTGGTCTTCAAGACCACCTCCGACCCGTACACCGGCAAGATCTCCATCTTCAGGGTCTACTCGGGGGTGCTCAACTCTGATTCGACCATCTACAACTCCACTAAAGGGGTCGAGGAGCGGATCGGGCAGATCTACGAGTTGGAAGGGAAGAAGCAGCACGCGATCAAGCAGGCGGTGGCGGGCGACATCGTGGCGGTCACCAAGCTCAAGGAGACCATCACCGGCGACACCCTCTGCGACCAGGCGAAGCCGATCGTTTACGAGCCGGCCCAGCAGCTGCTGCCGGTGATCAGCTACGCCATCGAGCCCAAGACCAAGAACGACGAGGACAAGATCCACGGCGCCCTGCACCGGATGATCGAAGAGGAGCCGACCCTCGAGTCCCATCGCGATCCCCAGACCAAGGAGTTCATCATCTCCGGCATGGGGCAGGTCCACCTCGAGGTCATCGTCGAGAAGATGAAGCGCAAGTTCGGGGTGGACGTGTTGCTCAAGACCCCGAAGGTCCCGTACCTGGAGACCATCCGCGGTAGTGCCAAGGTGCAAGGGAAGTACAAGAAGCAGTCCGGCGGCCGCGGCCAGTACGGCGACTGCTGGATCGAGCTCTCGCCCATGCCGCGCGGCGAGGGGTACCTGTTCGAGGACAAGATCGTCGGCGGGGTCATCCCGCGCCAGTACATTCCGGCGGTCGACAAGGGAATCCAGGAGGCCGCCAAGGAAGGGTTCCTGGCCGGCAACCCGGTGGTGGACTTCAAGGTGAGCCTCTACGACGGCTCCTTCCACACGGTCGACTCCTCGGAGATGGCCTTCAAAGTGGCGGGGTCCATGGCCTTCAAGAAGGCGATGGAACTCTGCAAGCCGGTGCTCCTCGAGCCGATCGTCAACATGAAGATCACCGTGCCGGACGAAAACATGGGTGACGTCATCGGCGACATCAACTCCCGCCGCGGGAAGGTGGTCGGGGTGGAGCCGAAGGCCAACTCCCAGATCATCCGGGTGGTGGTCCCGATGTCCGAGGTACTGACCTACTCGAACGACCTGCGCTCCATGACCAGCGACCGCGGCCTCTTCACCTCCGAGTTCTCCCACTACGAAGAGGTGCCGAGCCACCTGGCCCAAAAGGTCATAGCGGAGAGCCAGAAGGGTAACGGCAACAACAAGGCCGCCTAGGCGGCCGCAAGCATGCCTCCCCCGTCCCTTGCGGGGCGGGGGAGGCCACTAAAATGTACTGTTTTGAGGAGGATGAGCTACATGTCAGATCGTTTTTCGCCGGAAGATAGTGAACTGGTGCCGGAAAAGAAAAAGTCGCAGCAGTCGTTGCTGCTGCTTCTGTTACTGCTCATTCTCCTCTTTGTCTATCTGTACTTCTTCACCGGACTGATCAAGCCGCGCCCGGAAGAGGCGCCCCCCAAACCGGTCGCCGAGGCACCGGCGGTGAAACAGAAGCTGCCGCCGCGGACCGGCGCCCCGGAGGCCGCCAAGGCACCCGAGGCGGGCCAGCCCGCTCCGGCGGCCCCCGCCGCTCCGGTTCCCCCGGTACAGGCCAAGCCCGCCCCGGCTCCGGCCGCCCAGGCCAAGCCGGCCCCTGCTGCCCAGGCCAAGCCAGCCCCGGCTGCCCAGGCAAAACCGGCTCCGGTGCCTCCCGCCCAGGCCAAGCCCGCTCCGGCGGCTCCCAAAGCCGCTCCCGTACCTGCTGCCCAGGCGAAGAAGCCCGAGGCCCCCAAGAAGGCTGAGCCGGTGAAGAAGGCCGAGGCCAAGAAACCGGAACCTGCCAAAAAACCGGAAGTGAAGAAAGCGGAAGCTGCCAAGCCGGCCCAGAAGCCGGGCGCTGCCAAGGAGGCCAAAGAGGCCAAGGCCGCCAAGCCGAAGGCGGTGGCCAAAGCGGCCCCGGCCTTCGCGCTCGACATCGAGGGGGACCTTGCCCCGAGCGAGGCGGCAACCGTGACCGCCAAGCTGAAACAGGCCGGGATCGGCAACGTCTCCAAGACCAGCGTGCAGAAAAGCGAGGCGATGCACCGCCTGTACCTGGCCGATTTCGCCGACCACGACGAGGCCAAGGAAGAGCTCGACCGTCTCAAGCAGGTCGCTCCCGGCGCCTTCATGCTGAAGGAAAACGGCCGCTACGCCGTCTACGCAGGTTCCTACCTCAGGGAAGGGAAGGCCGCCGTCGAGCAGGACCGCCTGTTCAACAAAGGGGTAAAACTCCTTCTGAAGAGCGCCAACATCAAGGTCCCCGTGTACCGGATGCGCGCCGGCAGCTTCAAGGACAAGGCTGCTGCCGACAAGGCGGCGGCCAAGCTCAAAGGTGCCGGTGTGACCGCCAAGGCCGTCAAAGTCGGCAAGTAAGAGGCTCGGGTGTCCGAAAAGAAGGTGACCTTTACCATATCCGCGGCCGCCGCCCCTTTCGTTGGGAACGACAAGCCGCGGAGTGAGCGGTTGAAGGCCGCCAGAGGGCAGGTCCCGCTGTCTCCCGATGACCTGGTCGTCCTCGTCTACTACCTCTGTCACGACGGCGATCCGGAAGTGAAGGCCACCGCCATCGCCTCCATGCGGGCCATGCCGGCCCGGTTCCTGGTCCAGGTGCTCGCCAACAAGGAGCTGCACCCGCGCATTCTCGACGCGCTGGTGCAGCTCCACTTCAACAAGCCGGAAGTCGTTCCCCTGCTTAAGGCGCACCCGATGCTGAGCGAGCGCTCTGCTGCATTTCTCGCACGCGAGGCGGCTTCCGCGCCGGCTGCCTCTGCTTCCCCTGCCGCGCAACCGCCAGTTCAACCGGCGGCCCAGCCTGCTGCCTCGTCGGAAACTCCGGCAGGTCAAGATGCCGGGGAGGAGGCGGAAAAGTCCGGCGAGGGAAAAGAGGAGAAGGAAGCCGCGCCCGATCAGGAGGGCGAGGTCGACGAGACGACGGAAGAGTTCCAGTCGAAGTACCAGCTCTCCCAGAACATGGGGGTAGCCGACAAGATCAAGATGGCGCTTACCGGTGACAAGGAGTGGCGCTCCATCCTGATCAAGGACTCTAACAAGCTCGTGTCCGGCGCCGTCATCAAGAACCCGCGCATCACCGAGGCCGAGGTGCTGGCCATTGCCAAGTCTCAGGTGCAAAACGATGAGATCATGCGGGTCATCTGTGCCAACAAGGACTGGATCAAGAACTACCTGCTCAGGAAGGCGCTCATCGAGAATCACAAGACACCGCTTCCCGCGGCGCTCAGGTTCATCCCGTCACTGACCGAAAAGGACCTCTCCGCGCTGGCCAGGAGTAAAAACGTCTCCACGGTGATCGCGACCCAGGCGCGCAGGATACTGATGGGAAAAATAGAAGGCAGATAACGGGGGTTACCAATATGGCCTTGATCAATCAGGCTAAGCGCGAGATAAATTCCAAAATCGTCTTTTTCGGACCCGGTCTTTCGGGCAAGGCAAGCACGCTGAAGCACGTCTTCAACAAGCTGAAGCCGGAATTCCGCGGCGTTCTCAAGGCCATGAACGTGCAGGGCGCCCGCATGCTCTTTTTCGACTTCACTCCGCCGGGCGACGGCAATATCGACGGCTTCAAGGTCCGCTTCCACGTCTACACCGTTTCCGGCAATGCGGTCGATCCCTCTGCCTGGAAGATGGTGCTCAAAGGGGTCGACGGGATCGTCTTCGTGGCCGACAGCCACCCGCAGCGCGCCGAGGCGAACCGGGAGAGCCTGGATCGTCTCAACGAGTACCTGGCGGGATACGGCCAGAGCACCTCGACCCTGCCGGTGGTCCTCCAGTACAACAAGAGCGATTTGAAGGACGCCCTTTCCCAGGTAGAGCTCGATGCCATGCTCAACCTCGATCGGGTGCCCAGCTTCACTGCCAGCAGCTATACCGGTGACGGCGTTCTCCAGACCCTCCTTGCCCTGGTCAAGAATGTGCTGGTCGGGATGAGGAGCAAAGGGGTGGACGGGGGCGTCAGCGGTGACGCCCTCCAGCATATGGTGGAGGAGGTCCCTCTCCACGCCGGCGCCGGGAGTACCGCCGCCGATGTTCCCCCGCCGGTGCGTGAACCCGCTGCCGATCGTCGCGGGCGCCCGGGCCAGGAAGGCGAAGCTCCCACGGTATCGGCACCCGCTGCGGCGGCGCCCGTTCCCACGGCCCCTGCCGCAGCGGAACCTGTCCCCGCTCCGCCCGCCGAGCCTTCTCAACCTGCCGCTTCGGTTGCCGCGGCCGGGGATATCACCCTTGAACTCTCGGGCACTCCCCAGGCCGTCGGGCAGGGGTGTATCAGGATCCCGCTTACCATGCGCAGCGGCAACCAGACCACGTCCGTTTCCATCACGTTATCCCTGTCCGTCGAGGATGGGCGCTAAGACGGCACCATCCGTACCGCAGTTTGAGGCCCACGGAAAGCGCTTCTCCAGCCAGACCGGACCACCCCGGCAGGGTAGGAAGGGGCGTTTTCCCACCACATGAAAGGAGGGGCAGCATGGCTGAACTGAAAGGGAGCAAGACCGAGAAGAACCTGTTGGAAGCCTTCGCCGGGGAGTCCCAGGCGCGCAACAAGTACACCTACTATGCCTCAGTGGCCAAGAAGGAGGGATACGAGCAGATCGCGGCTCTTTTCCTGGAGACCGCGGAGAACGAGAGGGAGCACGCCAAGCTTCACCTGAAGGCCCTCGGCGGGATCGGCGACACCCTGGCCAACCTCAAGGCAGCCGCAGCCGGGGAGTACGCCGAGTGGATCGATATGTATCCCCGCATGGCCAAGGAGGCCCGCGAGGAGGGCTTCACCGCCATCGCCATCGTGTTCGAAGGGATCGCCAAGATCGAGAAAGCGCACCAGGAGCGCTACAAGGCCCTCCTGGCCTCCCTGGAGGAGGGAACCGTCTTCCACTCCGACGAGCCTACTTCCTGGAAATGCCGCAACTGTGGTCACATTCACGAAGGGCCCGAGGCTCCCGCCGGGTGCCCTGTTTGTCATCATCCCCGCGGTTACTTCGAACGGGTCGCTGAGAATTACTGATCCAGCCCCGCGCTCCCCTGTCTCGTGAGTAGAGCAGGGGGGCGCGGCGCCCGTTTGAATCCATTCATCTGTTTTACACGGCCTGTCGTTGATGGCCTTTTTTCAAATTCCTTGTATACAATCAGGCTGACATGTTATGATGCCCTGGTTTCTCATTAGCTAAGGAGGCTACGGATGGCAATCATCACCATTTCCAGAGAGATGGGCACAGGTGCCTACGCTGTCGCCAAGGAGTTGGCCAAGCGGCTGAAATATCCCCTCGTCGACCGTGTGAAGATCGAGGAACTGGCACCGAATTACGGTCTGACTACTGAAATACTGGAACGGGTTGACGAGAAGCCTCCCTCCTACCGTACCGCCGAAGACCGCCTCAAGGCCGCACACCTCGCCACCATGGAACTGATCCTGCTGGATTGCGCCAGAAAAGGGAACGTCATCCTGTACGGCCGCGGTGCGCAGGATCTCATCAAGGGGCTCAACAACGTCCTCAAGGTGCGGTTTGTCGCTCCCTTCGAGGATCGCGTCGAGAAGTTCGCCGAGCGCGAGTGGATCGATCCCGATCTGGCCCGCGAGCTGATCAGGAAGAGCGACCACCAGTTGGGAGGCTTCATCCACTTCTACTTCAACCGCGACTGGAACGATCCGCTCGCCTACGACATCGTCTTCAACACCACCCGCATCTCCCAGAGCGCCATGGTGGAGAGCATCGTGGCGGCCGTCAAGGACCCCCGTCTCAAGGAGGCGGAAGAGGAGTCCATGGAGTTGCTTGATGACCTCATCATCGCCAAGAGGGTGGAGGCCGAGCTCTTGAAGTCGAGCCTCGCTCGTGCCCTTCGCTTCTGCATCGTTTCCGAGCAGGGGGTCGTCACTCTTTCCGGTCATGTCCAGTCGGAAGAGGAGATCGATGAGGCGATCAAGCTCGCCTCCGAGGTGGAAGGGGTCGTCGACGTGGAGGCTGACCTCGACGTGCTGAACTTCAAGCCGGCCAAGGACTAACGGAGGCACCAGCCTCACCATGGCCTCCTGGGGATCGGTTGGGTGGGGCGGGATAAACGGCAGGAATAAATAAAGGCGGGGCAATGGAATCCGGGTGGTACCGGGGCGTTGCCCCGCTTTTTTTGTTGGTAATCTACCTTCGCCCCCATCGGGAGGAGGGGCTGGTGAGGGGGCGGTATCGGCAGCGGAAAACCACCCTCACCCGGCCTGCGGCCACCCTCTCCCCTAAAGGGGCGAAGGTACATCTCCGGCCTATAGAGAGGCAAAGCGGGAGTTCAGGGAGTTCAGGGTGTTCAAAGAGTTCAAAGAGTTCAAAGAGTTCAAAGAGTTCAGGGGAGGAAAGGGGAGGAAAGGGGAGGAAAGGGGAGGAAAGGGGAGGAAAGGGGGAAAAGACATGGAATGGTGGCTGAAAGGTTCCCTCCCCTTCAAGGGGAGGGACAGGGTGAGGATGGGGGGGCCAACTGAAGGTTTTATCTCCGGTCCCGGGCCTTCTTGATGCTTTCCGCGCAGATGTAGGGAATCGCCAGGTTTCCCCGGCCGCTCCCCATCTCGATGCCTTCCTCGATACCGTGGTAGTCTGAGCCCCCGGTCCAGATAAGCCCCATCTTCTCCGCGTACGCTTTGAGATAGGCGCTGTCCTGCTCTGTGCAGACGTTGTTGTAGGCCTCGACCCCATCCAGCCCGAGCGCGATCAGGGAATCAAGGATGGCGGTCAGCACCCCCCTGTCCTGGGTCACGGTGGTCGGGTGCGCCAACACCGCCACCCCGCCCAAACGATGGATGGTGGTAAGCGCCTCCTCCATCGGGAAGTACCGCTTCGGTACGTCACACGGGATGAGGTAGCGGACGAAGGCGTCCTGCATGTCCTCGGCGTACCCCTTGGCCATCAGCACCTGGGCGATATGCGGGCGCCCGAGCGCGCCTTCGGCCAGGGCGGCCGCTTCTTCACAGGAAATCGGCTCCCTTTTCTCCCAGCCGAGCTTCTCGTTGATCCGTCCGACGATCGCCTCCCCGCGGCGCTCCCGGCGATCCCGGAATTCCTTCAGGGTCTCCTGGAGCCCGGCGTCGTGATAATCGAGGTAGTATCCCAGCAGGTGGACGTCGCGGTATCCCTGGTAGGCCACCGAGAACTCGATGGCGGGGATCACCTCCAGCCCGCAGGCCTTGCCGGCGGCAAGGAGTTCGTCGGTACCGTCTACGGTGTCGTGGTCGGCGAGGGCTATGGCCTTGAGCCCGAGCCGGCAAGCCATTTCGGCGAGCTCGGCGGGGGTGCGAACCCCGTCGGAATAGTTGGAATGAATGTGCAGGTCCACCAGGTTGCTCATGCGGTCTCCTTGGCCTCCCATCCGCTCCCCTTGGGGGGCTGGACGTGGAGGGTGGTCAGTCGGGTCATTATAGGGCTTTTCCCGGTTTGTGCAACCTTTACCCCCGTTCCTTCACTCGACCCCCGGCGGCGGAACTCAATCCTTCGGGTGCCGGTTCATTTTCCAGCCGCTCCTTCAGCTTCCACTCGCCGTACCCGATAAGGGAGACATTCCCCTCATGAAAGGGAGAAGCGACTGCCGGTCTGGAAATGGGTTGCCTTGCCAGGTTCGTTCTAGTATAAAAAGACTATTTTTCCGGTTGGAATCAGGGGGATTTGTGGCAAAAAATAAGGGGATGTTTTGGGCCGTGCTGGCCATCTCCATCTTCGTTCTTGGAGGGATCTCCACCTTCACCGGCCTTGGTCTCATTGGCTTCATGAACGGGCGGAACCTCCTCAACCTGGGCGACGGGAGGACCTTCGGTCTTCTCCTTCTCTGCGTCGGTCTTTGCGCTTCCATCATGGGAGTGCTGATCATGCGGATCGTCAGGAACCGGGTCTACAGATGAAGGAAGACCAGATCCACCAGGCGATGGCGATCGTCGCCGAGGCGGTCAAGCAGTGGGTGACACCCGCGGTCACCATCGTCGCCACCCAGGACGGCGATCCATTCAAGGTGCTCGTCTCCTGTATACTTTCCCTGCGGACCCGGGACCAGGTGACCGCCGAGACGTCGGCGCGTCTCTTCGCCCTGGCCGACACCCCGGAAAAACTCATTCATCTCTCCGTCGAGGAGATCGAGAAGGCGATCTATCCGGCCGGCTTTTACCGCAACAAGGCCCGGCAGATCCTGGAGATCTCCCGGGAACTGGTCGACCGTTACGGTGGCCGGGTTCCCGACGACCTCGACGAGCTTCTGAAGTTCAACGGGGTAGGGCGCAAAACGGCCAACCTGGTGCTGACCCTTGGGTTCGGGAAAGCGGGGATCTGCGTCGACACCCATGTCCACAGGATCTGCAACCGCTGGGGATACATCAAGACGAGGAATCCCGAGGAGACCGAGAATGCGCTCAGGCTGAAGCTTCCTTCCCAGTACTGGATTCCCATCAACGACATGCTGGTCACCTTCGGGCAGAACATGTGTACTCCGCTTTCTCCCAAGTGCAGCCAGTGTCCGCTGTACCAACTGTGCGAGAGAGCGGGCGTTTCGAAGTTTCGTTAAAACAATGTTTGCATTTCGTCGCCATTTAAGTATAATGAAAAACTGACCTTTCGGAATGAACCAGCAACACTTGCCTAAACAGGCTTACTGATATCACCGTTGCCGACGCATCGGCCACCTTGGGGGGTTATTTATGCTGAAGAAAATCGGTTTTGTAGGATTGGGGACCGTTGGCCTGCACATGGCTGCCAACCTCACCAAGTCGGATTATGAACTGACGGTTTACGACCAGGATCCCCAAAACGTATCGGAACTCGCCAAGCTGGGAGTTACGGTTGGCGAAACCCCGATGGCCACTGCCAAGGGTAAGGATCTGGTCATCGTCATCGTCCCGGAGAGCCGTCACCTGGTCTTCGGCGAGAAGGGCGTTCTTGAGGGGATCGACGCCGGCACCATCATGGTGGACATGGGGACTCACTGCATCGAGACCATCGAGCGGATGGCCGAGGAGTGCGCCAAGCGAAGCGTCTCTTTCCTCGAGGCACCGGTCTGGGGGAGCAAGGAGCACGCCGCCAACGGCCTGCTGACCATCCTCGCCGGGGGCGACGAGTCGCTGCTCGGGCGCTGCCGTGAGCCGTTCTCCTACTTCGGCCTCAACATCATCCACATCGGCAAGATCGGGGACGCCACCAGGATGAAGCTGATCGTCAACCTGCTCCAGGCCGAGATGATGCAGACTCTCTCCGAAGGGCTGGTCTTCGGCGAGAAGATGGGCTTCAAACCGGACAAGATCCTCGAGGTGCTGGACTCCGGCGGGGTCGCTTCGCCGCTGTTCCACTCCAAAGGGCGCAGCATCGCCCGCGGCGACTTCAGCCGTAACCTCGCGCTCAAGTACGTTCATCGCCAGATGCAGCGGGTACTCGAGCAGGCCGACAAGCTGAAGATCGATCTCCCCTCCGCCAAGACGGTCACCTCCGTCTACGGCAAGGCTGTCGAGGACGGCTTCGGCGAGGAGGATTTCTCCGCGGTCATCAAGGAGCTGCGGAAGTAGCCCGATGCTGCAGATGTAAGAAAGAATCCACAGGGGGACGTCGAAAGGCGTCCCCTTTTTCATTCCTGATCCTGATTAGCGCCAATCTTCCGCTAGGCGTAACCACCGCTCTGGTCGGCTGCCAGTCCGGGCAGCGGCAGCAGCGAGGCGGGGAAGCATAGCAGCAAGATCGAAACGACGGTTAAAGCGGTACTGATA
>NZ_BLXW01000035.1:0-52759 GCF_054784495.1 Geomonas sp. Red276 | reverse complement strand
CAACCTCAAGAATGCCATCACGGGGACTTACCACTCTTTCGATTTCGACAAGTATCCCCATCGTTATCTGGGTGAGTATCAGTACCGCTTTAACCGTCGTTTCGATCTTGCTGCTATGCTTCCCCGCCTCGCTGCTGCCGCTGCCCGGACTGGCAGCCGACCAGAGCGGTGGTTACGCCTAGCGGAAGATTGGCGCTAATCAGGAAAGCTTTTCGATGGCCTGTTGGGCATGGAAACAGAGGGTGTCTGTGGGTACTTCAATGGCTGCCCTGGGTATTTCCAGGGCAGCCAGGTAACTGCTGATATTCTGAAGGTCGTTGGCTGCTTTTCTCAGCCAGTGCCGTGCTATGTCGAGATTTGCCTCATCCATAGATGACTTTGCCGTCGTGAGTCGCCGAATAAACTACAGTTCCCGGAACGTCGCGGTACTTGGAAAATTCTTCCGGGGTATAAACGAAAGCATCGAGGGAGAAGCACCGATGGGGAAAGAGGCGTTTGAGCGCCACGTTTCTCTGATGATGGGACAAAGGCGATTCCATCACTACTAGAAGGTCGATGTCGCTCTCCTCGGTGGCTCGACCATCTGCATACGACCCGAAGAGGAAGATCCTTTGCGGACGCAGGCGCTCGATGATGGTATCCCGAAGGTTATCTATGTCCTGTGTCGTGAGCATACGCAGCATTACCTCTCAGCAGAAGTAATCCGCCCTTTCCTCTTGTACCCTCAGCCGACCGCAAAGGGCCTAGCGCAGCCCGAGGACGTCCTGCATGTCCCAGACGCCGGGTTTGGCGGTCACCACCCACTTGGCGGCGCGCACGCTCCCCCTGGAGAACATGTCGCGGGTGTGGGCGCGATGGGTGATTTCGACCCGCTCGCCCATGCCGATGAAGTAGACGGTGTGCTCGCCGACGATGTCGCCGCCGCGCACGGTCTGCATCCCGATCTCGTCATGGGTCCTTTCGCCGCAGATCCCCTCGCGGTGGTAGTTGGCCACCTTGTTGTAGTCGCGGCCGAGCGCGCTGGCCACCACCTCGCCCATCCTGACGGCGGTGCCGGAGGGGGAATCCTTCTTCATGCGGTGGTGGGCTTCCACGATCTCGACGTCGAAGTCCTCGCCGAGGATCTTGGCCACGTCGGCCAGCACCTTGAAGCAGACGTTGACCCCCACCGACATGTTGGGGGCGATGACCACCGGGACGTCTTTGGCCAATTCGGCGGCCAGGGCGCGCTCCTCCGGGGTGAAACCGGTGGAGCCGATCACGATGGATTTCTTGTTAAGTGCGCAGACTTCCAGGTTTTTGAGGGAGACCTTCGGGGTGGTGAAGTCGATCAGGACGTCGCACCCGGCTACGACGGCGTTGAGGTCGTCGCTGATGGCGACCCCGATGGCCCCGAGGCCGGCGTTGAAACCGGCATCCTGCCCCACCATCGGGTGGCCGGGACGCTCCAGGGCACCGGAAAGCTCGACACCGTCCGCCTCTTTGATGGCGGCGATGATCCTTCCCCCCATGCGGCCGGCTGCACCGCAGACAGCAATTTTAACCATGACTTTTCCCCTCTTAGATCAGGCCGTACTGCTTCATGATGGCCGAGAGCTTGGCGTTGCTCGCCTCGGTCAGCGGAGCCAGCGGCATACGCACCTCGGCGCTGATTTTGCCCATCAGGGAGAGAGCGGTCTTGACCGGCACGGGGTTACTCTCGATGAACATGGCGTTGGAGATCTTCAGAAGGTGCAGGTGCAGCCTCCTGGCCTCCTCCATGTTGCCGGCAAAGAAGGCGTCGACCAGCGAAGAGACCTCCTTCGGCATGATGTTGGCGGTCACCGAAATGACCCCTTTGGCGCCGGAAGCCATCATCGGAAGGGTGATGAAGTCGTCGCCGGAGAGGACGGTGATGTTGTCGCCGCAGAGATCCAGCACCTCGGAGGCCTGCTGCAGGGAGCCGGTGGCCTCCTTGATGGCTACGATGTTCTTGTGGGTGCACAGCCGGGCCACGGTCTCCGGAAGGAGATTGACGCCGGTCCTGCCCGGAACGTTGTAGAGGATCTGCGGAAGTTCCACGGCGTCGGCCACCGCCATGTAATGGCGGTAGAGGCCTTCCTGCGAAGGCTTGTTGTAGTACGGGGTGACCAGCAGGGCGCCGTCGGCGCCGAGCTCCTTGGCGTGCTGGGTCAGCTCGATCGCCTCGCGGGTGCTGTTGGAGCCGGTGCCGGCGATGACCGGAACGCGCTTGTTGACCTGGTTGACGACGATTTCGATCACGCGGTCGTGCTCGTCGTAGTCGAGGGTCGAGGCCTCGCCGGTGGTGCCGCAGGGGACAATGGCGTCAGTGCCGTTATCGATCTGGAAATCAACCAGCTGACGCAGCTTCTGCTCGTCGACCTCACCGTTGGTGAACGGGGTGACAATGGCTACGATACTTCCTTTAAACATGGGCTACCTCCTTATGGTGCCGCTAGTATGGTGAATGAATCACTTTGGGCCCGGGTCGGTGCCGAACTTCCTACTGAAATCCAACTCTTGCACGCTTTCCGACTCCCTTGGAGGGAGGGGTGAGGGGGTGGGGGAAGCCGCCACCAGGCGACGACGCCAGCCCCTCCCCTGAGCTCTCTACAGAAAGGACGGGATCTTCTCGCCCTTGACGAGGTCGGCCATGGTTTCACGCTCGCGGACGACTTCGAATTTGTCGCCGGAGACCATGACTTCGGCCACCCTCGGACGGCTGTTGTAGTTGCTGCTCATGGTGAAGCCATAGGCGCCTGCGGACATGAAGGCAATCAGGTCGCCCTGCTTGAAGTTCGGAATTTCGCGGTCTTTGACGAGGAAGTCGCCGGACTCGCAGATCGGGCCGACAATGTCGGCCACCAGCACGCCGTCCTGGTCCTTCACCACCGGTTTCACACCGTGGAAGGAGCCGTAGAGAGCCGGACGGGCCAGGTCATTCATGCCGGCGTCGACGATGACGAAGTTCTTTTCCTCGCCTTTCTTAGTGAAGAGGCACTTACCGACAAGAATGCCGGCGTTGCCTACAAGATTCCTCCCCGGCTCGAACAGCAGGTGCAGTCCAAGCTCCTTGGTTTCTTCGAGGATCGATGCGCCGTAAGCGGCCGGCAGCGGCGGTTCCTCATCGTTGTACTGGATGCCGAGACCGCCACCCAGGTCGAGGTATTTCAGGTCGATCCCCATATCGCGGAGGCCGGCCACCAGGCGCTTGAGCTTCTTGATGGCGTCGACGAAAGGGGAAACCTTGGTCAACTGGCTGCCGATGTGGCAGTCGATGCCGAGGATCTCTATGTTGGCCATCTTCTGCGCGCGGCCGTACTGCTCGAGGGCGCGCTCGATGTTGATGCCGAACTTGGCCTTCTTGAGGCCGGTGGTGATGTACGGGTGGGTCTCGGGGTCGACGTCCGGGTTGACCCTGATGGCGATGCCGGCCTTCTTGCCGATCCGCCCTGCCACCTCGTTGATGCGGTCGAGCTCCTGCTCCGACTCGATGTTGAAGAGGAGGATGCCGCTCTCGATGGCGTACTCGATCTCGTCGTCCCTTTTGCCGACGCCGGAGTAGACGACCTTCTTCGGATCGACACCGGCGGCCAGGGCGCGGTAGAGCTCACCGCCGGAGACGATGTCCACCCCGCCACCCAGCTTGACGAAGTTCTTCAGGACGGCCAGGTTGGAGTTGGCCTTGACGGAGTAGCAGATGGTGTGCGGCACAGAGGCAAAGGCGTCGTCCATGGCCTTGAAGTGACGGGCCAGGGTTGCCTGGGAGTAAACGTAGACCGGGCTCCCTACCTTGGCGACGATCTCCTTGAGCGAGACCTCTTCCGCGTAAAGCTCGTCACCCTTGTACTGAAAATGATGCATTGCTTCTTCCCCTTTCGAGCTATCTAAAATTTGGCGCGTAAACAATAAAAGTTTTTGTTTCTAACATAGAAACCGGTCGGTTGTCAAAAGTATTGCTCTTCCGTCCTAACGGCGTTTTGCTCGTTTCGCAGGTACCCGGCAGTCGCCGTTCGGTGAAATGGTCAGAGTCGGTTGATCGGTGCGATTTGCCTAAAAAATAGGCTTCCAAATTTGCCCTGTAGCGGCTTTTCTCAACCAAAGACAACCCGTGGGTTGATTTTTTGGCTCAATGGGAAATTTGAGACTGTTTCGGCAAAATTATGACCAGGTGGTTTTGCAGATTATAAATTTCTAACCAATTTTTGCCATCTTGCTTACATCGGACGGGCCGCGGGCCGCTTTAATGCCTGAATGCCCCCGGACCCTACCCTTTCCTGATCAGGACGAGACTGCGGTGCTCGTCCGAGCACGGGAGAGGGAACTCGATGACCTTTTCGATGCGAGCTCCCATCCTGGCGAGCTCGCCCTCACTGGCCGCAGCCTCCTCCGCTCCGTTGCGCCCCTTCATGGCCACGATGGTGCCGGTCTCCTTCAAGACCGGGAGAGCCATGGAGACGAACAACGGGATCTCCGAGAAGGCGCGGGAGACCACCCAGTCGAAAGCTCCGGCATAGTCGCCGTCCAGATCTTCGGCCCTGACATGAAGGGCCTCGAACCGCTCAAACTTCAGGAGGCGAGCCGCCTGCTTCTGAAAGCTGATCTTCTTCACCACCGAATCTACCGACAGCACATCCAGATCCGGGAGCGCGATCTTCGCCGGGATGCAGGGGAAGCCGCCGCCTGAACCGATATCGAGCAACTTCCCGCCCCCATTAACCACCTTCAGCAGGGTCAGCGAATCGACGAAATGCTTAACGGCGATCCCCTGGTCATCAAAAATGGCGGTGAGGTTGATCTTGCGGTTCCATTTTTTCAGCTCCTCCGCGAAGAGATCGAGGGCCGTGAGCTGAGCGGAGGAGAGGGAAATCCCCAGTTCGGCGATACCTTTGGCTAGGAGATCCTTGGCGCGCTTGTTCATTTCCCGCTCCTCGCCTTGAGCGCTATGGAAAGGATCGTTATCCCCGCGGGAGTAACGCCGGGAATGCGCGATGCCTGGCCAAGCGTGTCGGGACGGAACTTGGCGAGCTTTTCCCGTACCTCGGTGGAGAGACCCGAGATTCCCGAATAATCCATATCCGCGGGGATGGGGGTTCCTTCCAGCTTGGCGGAGCGGTCCACCTGCTCGAGCTGGCGGTCGATGTACCCCTTGTACTTGATCTGGATTTCCAGCTGTTCGCGGATGGTCTCGGGGAGCTCCATGATCTCCGGATAGATGCGGGCCAGCTCTTCGCAGGTGAAATCCGGACGGCGGAGAAGCTGTTCATAGCTGATCGCGTTCTGCATCCCGGCCAACTGCCACTCCTCCAGTAGCTCCTCACCGGCGGCGGACGGGCTCAGTCGCAGCTTGCCGAGACGCTCGAGCTCGCTCCCGACAAGTTCTTTCTTGGCGACAAAGTCGTTCCAGAGGTTGTCCGGCACCAGCCCGATAGCGTGCCCCTTCTCCCTCAGACGCAGATCCGCGTTGTCTTCGCGAAGGAGAAGCCGGTATTCGGCCCGGGAGGTGAACATGCGGTACGGCTCCTTGGTCCCCAAGGTCACCAGGTCGTCGATCATGACCCCGATGTAGGCCTCGCTGCGGCCGAGGACCAAGGGATCCTTTCCCTGGACCCTGAGAGCGGCGTTGATGCCAGCCATGAGCCCCTGCGCCGCGGCCTCCTCGTAACCGGAAGTCCCGTTGATCTGGCCCGCGTGATAGAGGTTTCGCACCAGCTTGGTTTCCAGGGATGCGTGCAGCTGGATCGGGTTCACGTAGTCGTACTCGATCGCGTAGGCGGGACGCATGATCTCGACGTTCTCCAGCCCCTCGATGCTCCGGTAGAAGGCCCACTGGATGTCGATGGGAAGCGAGGTGGACATGCCGCTCGGGTAGATCTCCACCGTGTCGCGGCCCTCCGGCTCCAGGAAGGTCTGGTGACGGTCTTTCTCCGGAAAACGCACCACCTTGTCCTCGATAGAGGGGCAGTAGCGGGGGCCGATACCTTCGATGATGCCCGCGTAGAGCGGGGAGCGGTCCAGGCCGCTCCTGATGATCTCGTGGGAGCGCGGGTTGGTGTAAGCGATGTGGCAGGGAACCTGCGGCTGTTCGATGGAGGTATTGGAAAACGAGAACGGGATCGGACGCTCGTCACCGTACTGCGGCTCCAGCCTCTTGAAATCGATGGTCCTGCCGTCGAGCCTTGCCGGGGTACCGGTCTTCAGCCGGCCGACCTCGAAACCGTAGGCGCCTAGGGAATCGGAGAGGCCGATGGAGGGGAGGTCCCCTGCCCTGCCGCCAGGATAATTCACCAGGCCGATGTGAATGAGGCCGCGCATGAAGGTACCGGTGGTGAGAACGACGGTCTTGCCGACATACCTGACGCCGCCGCGGGTGTCGACGCCGGCAATTACCCCATCCTCGATAAAAAGGGCGGTCGCCTCACCCTGCTTCAGGTCGAGGCCGTCCTGCTGCTCCATGACATGCTTCATCCGGAGCCGGTACTGCTGCTTGTCCGCCTGGGCGCGGGAGGCACGCACGGCCGGCCCCTTCTTGGTATTGAGGACGCGGAACTGAATGCCGGTGGCATCGATATTTCGCCCCATCTCGCCGCCAAGCGCGTCGATCTCCTTCACCAGGTGCCCCTTGGCCAGGCCACCGATTGCCGGATTGCAGGACATAAGGGCGATGGCATCCAGATTAATGGTTAGCATGAGGGTCGAGCTCCCCATGCGGGCAGCGGCCAGTGCCGCCTCACAACCGGCATGGCCGGCCCCCACCACAATCACATCGTATTGCTTGTCGTAGACTATCAAGTGCGCACTCCGAATTTTTACTTTAAGCACCCACCCCCACCCTTACCTCCCCTCAAAGGGGAGGGAGAGCTTTCAAAGGGGAATGATATTTGTGAAGCCTGGCGCAGACAGAATGTTTCACGTGAAACATAGCGGTCGCACCGTATCTATTCCACCGAGGTCCCCTTCCCTTCAAAGGAAGGGTCAGGATGAGGATGGGGTTCAAACCATCCCGAATGTTTCACGTGAAACATTTTCCTACTTCCCAATGCAGAAGCTGGAGAATATCCGATCCAACACGTCGTCGGCGGTGGTTTCACCAGTCACTTCACCGACGGCAGCCAGGGCGTCACGGAGATCGATGGCCAGAAGTTCCATCGTGAAACCGGCTTCCAGGTTGCCGACGAAGGTCTCCAGCGAGTAGCGGGCCTTCAGTAGCGCATCCCGGTGCCGGGCCTTGGAAACCGCCACGAATTCGCGGCCATCGACCGCCTTTCCGTGCATGAAAGCATCGGCAATGGCCTTCCTGAGCTCCGGGATACCACTACCGGTAGCGGTCGATATGTTCACCGCCACAGCATGTATGGAATCCGGCAGGACTGCAACGGTAGGAAGGTCCCCTTTATTGAGTACGACGATCTTCGGCTTCGAACCGACCGCTTCCAGGATGGCGGCATCCTCTTCGGTAAAGGAACCGGAGCCGTCCACCACGAAAAGTACCAGGTCGGCGGCCGGAATCCTTTCGAGGGTAAGTCTGACACCTTCCTTTTCGACCTGGTCCTCGGATTCCCGGATGCCGGCGGTATCGAGAAGCTTGACAGGAAGGCCGTTGAGGTTCACCACTTCCTCGATGAGATCCCTGGTGGTGCCGGGAACGGAGGTTACTATGGCGCGTTTCTCTTTGAGAAGGGTATTAAGCAGGCTCGACTTCCCGACGTTGGGCTTCCCGGCGATGACGACGGAGACCCCGTCACGGATCACCCTCCCCTCCTCGAACCCCGAGATCAAGGCATCGAGTTCGTCCAGGGCGGGCCGCACACGGGCCATCACATCGGTATCGACGGCCACATCGACGTCGTCCTCGGGGAAATCCACCAGCGCCTCCACATAGGCGAGCGCGTAAAGAATCCCCTCCTTCACCGTCTCGATCCGCTTGGACAGAAGACCTTCCCGCTGGTGCTGGGCCAGTGAGAGGGAGGCGTCCGTCTTGCTGGCGATGACGTCCATGATGGCTTCGGCCTGGACGAGATCGATCCTCCCATTGAGAAAGGCCCGCTTGGTGAACTCACCCGGTTCGGCGAGCCTGGCCCCCTCCCCCACCGCCAGCGACAGGATCTTGGAGACCACCAGGGTGCCGCCATGGCACTGGATCTCCACCACGTCCTCACGGGTGTAGGAATTGGGCGCCTTCATGTACACCGCCATCGACTCGTCAAGCACCTCGCCGGTGGAGGGAACCACTATCTCGCCATAAGAAAAACGGTGGCTTTTTAGGCCACCGTTGGACTTCGCTTTGAATATTGTCTGGGCGATCTCAAGGGAGGAAGGGCCACTGATCCTGACTATCCCGATCCCACCCTCTCCTACCGGAGTGCTTATTGCAGCTATCGTGTCACGCACATACATGCTAACCGCCTACCTTTGCCCGTATCCCTTTCCACCGGAAGTGGGTCCCCCCCTTATCAAAGAGGGGACAGGGGGGATCTGCCTTCGCCTATCGGCTACGCGTTCACCGTCTTGTTGATGTAGTACTGCTGGGCGATGGTGAGCACGTTGTTCACCAGCCAGTAGATGACCAGACCGGACGGGAAGTTCAGGAACATGAAAGTGAACACCACCGGCAGCGCCAGCATCATCTTGGCCTGCACCGGGTCCATGTTGGTCGGGGTCATTTTCTGCTGGATGAACATGGTGACCCCCATGATGATCGGGGTGACCATGTACGGGTCCTTGGCGGAAAGGTCGGTAATCCAGAAGTAGAACGGTGCGTGCCGAAGCTCGATGGAATACATGAGCGCACGGTAGAGACCGAAGAACACCGGGATCTGGATGACCATCGGGAGGCAGCCACCCATCGGGTTAACCTTGTGAGTCCGGTACAGTTCCATCACCGCCTTGTTCATGGCATCGCGATCGTTCTTGTACTTCTCTTTCAGCTCGTTCATCTTCGGCTGAAGCTTCTGCATATCCTTCATCGACTTATAGCTCTTATGGGTGAGCGGGAAGAAGAGGAGCTTCAGGATGAAGGTGATGATGATGATGGCCAGGCCGTAGTTCCCGACGTACTTATAAAGGAACTTGAGCGCATAGACCAGCGGCTTGGCGATCGGGCCGAACCAACCGTAATCGATGGCTTCGTCGAGGCGATGCCCCTGGGCTTTGAGGATATCGAGGTCCTTAGGTCCAAAGTAGAGGGTGTAGTTGACAGAGCCAGCCTGCCCCGGGGCTACCGATACGGTAGGCGAAGTGATATCGCGGACGAGGCTGTCGCCAGTCGGATGAGTGATCTTCACATTGGCGATGCTGCCGTTGTCGGCAATCACCGCGTCCATGAAGTACTTCTCGGAGAAGGCGGACCAGATGACACCGTTACTGAACTGAAGCGGATTCTTCTGAACTTTGTCGAGCTTTTCGGACTGAACCTTGTTGTCAGCAAGAGTGAAGGGACCGTAGACCTCGTAGCGGCTCTCACCTTTGTGGGCGATGACCCGGTCGTTGGCCAGCAGGTGAATGGTGCCGTCGATCTTGGCGGCTCCGGCGTTCTGGACTTCCTCGCTCAGGCCGATGTGGTAGACATTGCCGCCAAAGCTGTAGACCTTGCGGAAATGGACCCCCTGGGGAGTGACGGTGGTGAACTCGAGAGTTCCCTTGGCGCCGTCGGTAAGCTTGAGATCGTTGCCGGTGCTGCCATAGACGGTCTGGGGGGTGATCCCGAACTCGCGGGAATCGGAGAGCGAGGTGTACCGGTCGGGGGTGGTCTCGTTGACCAGCACGATGTCCTTGCCGTTAGGGTCGAGGGTCTCCTTGTACTTCTTCAGCACGAGTTTCTTGAGGCCGGCACCCTGGGTGGAGAAGACCGCCGTATAGAGGTCGGTGTCGACGGTGATGTCGCGCGCGATGGCGGAGCCCTGCGGAGCCGCCGGCATGGCAGCGGCGGGAGTGGCCGCCTGGGCTACCGGAGCGGCAGGGGCTGCGGGGGCACCGGCTTTGGGGGCCGAAACGGCAGCCGGCTGGTTGCCGGCGGGGACCGCGGCCTTGGGCGCGGGGAACATCACGGAGTAGACATACAAGACCGCGATGGAGAGCAGTATCGCAACAACGACTCTTTTTTCCATTAAGTTCTCCTGAAGGGACTACTTGACCGGATCATAACCGCCCGGGTGGAATGGATGACAACGCAGAATCCGGGCGACCGTGAGCCAGAGCCCTTTGAGTGGACCGTATTTTTCTAATGCTTGTAGAGAGTAAGACGAACAGGAGGGGTAGAAACGGCAGGAAGAGGCCTTGAACGGGGATATGTACCTCTGATAGAGAACAACCAAGCCTATGAGAATCTTAGTTAGCATGTCTTTTACGCAGCCGCCCGAAGGCGGCTGCTAACTCGTCCGAGACCTGGTGATAGTCAAGCACGTCTGCCCCTTTTTTGGCAACAATGTTAATGTCGGCCTGCAGGAAAAGAGACTTGTTCTGCCTGTAGAACTCCCGAAGTCTTCTTTTGATCCAGTTGCGAACGACGGCGGTCCCGACCTTCTTGCTTACCGTGAAGCCCACCCGGGTGCCCTCCCCCTTTTCCTTCCAGAGCAGAAGAAAATGGGGAGTGTGCAGTTTCGAGGCACCCTGGTTGAACTGGAGAAACTCGGGACGTCGGCGCAGCCGTTCCGCTTTGGGAAAAGACGATCCGGACAAGAAAAGACGTTACTTGGTGGCGATGCCCACGGCGAGCCGCTTGCGCCCTTTGGCCCTTCTCCTCTTGATCACGAGGCGGCCGTTTTTGGTGGACATGCGGACCAGGAAGCCGTGGGTCCTTTTGCGGGAGGTATTGCTGGGCTGGAACGTTCTTTTCATCTCTATGACTCCTTAAGGGTGGTAATATTCAGTGATTTTAAAGGCAAGTAGTGAACTTAAACACAAAGAGCTACCCATGTCAAGGTGTTTTTCCCTGGCCAAGTTTTGCCTTGCAAAATAGGGGTGTCAATGCTAGTCTGCCGCTGCTATAAATTAGCACTGTTTTATCCTGTGTAAAACCTCATAAGCACCTGAAATCCTCGCCGATATTTATTTTCAACAGCTGTTGATAAGACTGTGCAAAACAGCTACCCAAAAAAGGTTTCTCTCCATGGAAAATGTTTGGCTAGAAGCCCTGGCAAATCTTAAGAAAGTACTCACCGGACAAACCTATACCACCTGGATCGACCCCATGAAGTACATGGGTGCCACCGACGACACCATAGTCCTGGAAGTACCGAGTTCCTTCTTTCAAAAGTGGGTCACCGACAAGTACCTCCCGATGATCAAGGAGTCTATCTCCGCGGTGACTGCCACCGACTACCAGATAGAGTTCCACATCGCCGAGTCCAAGCCGGAAGCCAAGACGGCACCCAAGGTCGAGAAGGAAGCCAAGGCCGCCAGGGAAAGAGTTAAGGACAAGGAGGCCGAAAAGGTCAAGGAGCTCGACAAGAAGCCCGACCTCGCCGGCAACCTCAATCTCAAGTACACCTTCGAATCGTTCGTCTGCGGCCCGAGCAACCAGTTCGCCTACGCCGCCTCCCAGGCGGTCGCCAACAAGCCGGCCACCAACTACAACCCGCTCTTCATCTACGGAGGGGTCGGTCTCGGCAAGACCCACCTGGTCAACGCCATCGGCAACGACATCCTTGCCAAGAACCCCAAGGCCAAGATCTGCTACTACTCGTCCGAGAAGTTCATGAACGAGATGATCAACTCGCTCCGCTATAAGAAGATGGACGAGTTCAGGAACAAGTTCCGCAAGATGGACCTGCTCCTCATCGACGACATCCAGTTCATGGCCGGCAAGGAGGCGACCCAGGAGGAGTTTTTCCACACCTTCAACGCCCTCTACGAGTCCCACAAGCAGATCGTGGTCACCTCGGACAAGTTCCCCAAGGACATCCCCGGCCTCGAGGAGCGCCTGAGGTCCCGTTTCGAGTGGGGGCTGATCGCCGACATCCAGCCTCCCGGGGTGGAGACCAAGGTCGCCATCCTCAAGAAGAAGTCCGACATGCACCAGGTTAACCTCCCGGACGACGTCGCCCTCTTCCTGGCCGAAGGGGCCACCAGCAACATCCGCGAACTCGAGGGGATGCTCATCCGCCTGGAGGCCTTCGCGAGCCTCACCGGCCAGGCCATCACCCTCTCCATGGCCCGCGAGGTCATGAAGGACATCATCGTCGAGAAGACCAAGGACATCACCGTCGAGATGATCCAGAAGATGGTGGCCGAGCACTTCCGCATAAAGGTGTCCGAGCTCAAGTCGGACAAGCGCCTCAAGACCCTGGTGGTTCCCCGCCAGATCGCCATCTTCATCTGCCGCGAGCTCACCAAGGCCTCCTACCCGGAGATCGGGGAGAAGTTCGGCGGCAAGGACCACTCCACCATCATCCATTCGGTGAAGAAGGTGGAGAAGCAGATGGCGGCCGACGCCGATTTCAAGGCGACTGTGGAAGACATCAAGAAAAAGTTGTTTATGTAGCACGGGATAAGTGTGGATAACTCGGCCCGAGAAAGGCTTCGACCCTCCACCTGTGCAGAACCCGGCAAAAGTCCCCGATTGGTTCCCGGAGTTTCCCTCATGAGAAACCCAAGCCAAATCAACAGGTAAGGGTCCTTATCAACTTTTCAACAGGACCTATAAACTACTACTGAATTGAAATATTAATCATAATAAAAGAAGCGAGGGGGGAAAGGAGAGACATGGAATTCAGGATAAGCAAAGAGATCTTTTTGAAGGCACTCCAGAGAATCCAGGGCATCGTGGAAAAACGAAATACCATGCCGATCCTCTCCAATGCACTTCTTGAAGTTCACAACGACCTCCTCTACATCACCGCTACCGATCTCGAAGTCGGCATGAAGAGCTCCTACCCGACCACCGTCATCCGCGAAGGGAAGATCACCGTCTCGGCCAAGAAACTCTACGAGATCGTGAAGGAGATGCCGGACGAGGAGATCCACTTCTCCACCAAGGACAACGACTGGGTGGAGATCATCTGCGGCAAGGCGCGCTTCAACATCGTCGGCCTGTCGTCCGAGGAGTTCCCCTACTTCCCGAAAGTGAAGGACGAGAACTTCCTGGTCTTCAAGAACGAGATCCTGGCCGACATGATCGAGAAGACCTCCTACGCCATCTGCTACGACGAGACCAAGTACAACCTGAACGGCGTCTTCATCAAGGCGGTCGAGGAAGGCGGCAGCGCCATGATCCGGATGGTCGCCACCGACGGTCACCGCCTCTCGGTCGCCCAGAAGGTGTTCACCGGCAACATCGGGGCCGAGCTCGGCAAGGGTGTCATCTTCCCGAAGAAGGGTATCTTCGAGTTGAAGAAGATGGTCGAGGAAGAGGCCGGCGAGATCATGCTCGGCTTCATGGACAACTCGGCGGTCATCAAGAAGGGGAACACCGTGGTGGTCATGCGGCTCATCGACGGCGAGTTCCCGGACTACACCAAGGTCATCCCCTACCAAAACGACCGGATCGTCCAGATCAGCCGGGACAAGTTCCTGCACTCGCTGAAAAGGATGGCCATCCTCTCCAGCGAGAAGTTCAAGGGGGTCAAGATCGACGTCAATCCCGAGCAGATGATCATCTCCTCCAACAACCCGGAGCTCGGCGAGGCGCGCGAGGAGATCGAGGTCACCTACGACGGTACCGACATCTCGGCCCGCTTCAACGCCAAGTACCTCATCGACGTCCTCTCCGTCATGGAGCAGCGCGAGGTCGAGCTGAAGCTCAAGGACGAACTCTCCCCGGTCATCATGAAGGCGGCCGACGGCGAAGACTTCATGGCGGTCATCATGCCGATGCGCCTGTAGAAGGAAGCCGGCTGCTCGCGCTTGGGAAGTGCTCCGCCAAACGTCCCCCCCCCTTGTCAAAGGGGGGACAGGGGGGATTTGCCTTTGATCCTCGGAACCCATTAGCCGCCTGAACTATTGGCGTTAAGTAATTTGTTCCTTAATAAGCTCCTCCCATGTTATCATGAGAAGTTGTGGTAAGCGGTAGGGCGGGGAGAAATCGCCCCTAGCCCCCCTTTGACAAGGGGGGAACTCCTGGCTTCACAAGGCTTTACCGTTGATGGGGTTTCACGTGAAACTCCGGGAAACCAAGGGGGACAGGCACCTGCGGAGCCAGTCCCCGTGAGCGGATTATCAAGGGAGATATGCGGGAAGGCCCACCTATGGTTGAAGGGACCTGATGAAACTCATCAAGCTGAAACTCGGTTCCTTCCGCAACCTAAAAAACCTTGAGCTCGAGCCCGGCGAGAAGTTCAACGTGTTTTACGGCAACAACGGCCAGGGCAAGACCAACCTGCTGGAATCGATCTACCTCCTCGCCACCATGAAGTCCTTCAAGCAGGCGAAGAACGCGGAATTGATCGCCTTCGGAGCCGACTTCGCCCTCATCAAGGGGGTGGTCGAGAGGGACCGGGTCCGGCGCGAGATATCTCTTCTTCTGGAGAAGCAGGGAAAAAAAGCCAAGGTCGACGCGAAGCTCGCGACCCGGGTGGACGACTTCTTCGGCAACCTCAACGTGGTGGTCTTCACGCCGGAAGAGATTTCCATGGTGAGGGGCGGCCCGGACCTAAGGCGCCGCTACCTCGACCGCGCGGTCTTCACCTGCGATCTCGACTACCTAAAGGCGTACCACGACTACGCGAAGATCCTGAAAAACCGCAACGCCCTCCTGAAGATCAACGAGACCTTCGGGATGGAGGTCTGGACCGAACAGCTGATCCAGGCCGCGCTGGCGGTGATCGAAAGAAGAAAGGCCTGGCTCGCCGAGATCGGAAAGCTCCTCCAGGGGTTCTACACCCAGATCTCGGGAAACGACGAAGAGGTGCAGATCCGGTACCGCCTCCACGGGGTGGACGAGGAGGCCTTCCAGGCCGACCCGGCCAAGGCGCTCGCCACCGCCCTCAATGAGCATGCCGCCGAAGAGAGGCGCCGCTTATCCACGGCGATCGGCCCCCACCGGGACGATCTCTACTTCGGACTGAACGGCCGCACCACCCGGCACTTCGCCTCCCAGGGGCAGCAGCGCAGTTTCGTGCTGGCGCTCAAGATGGCCGAGATCGAGTACATCACCCGGACCTTCGAGGCGCCGCCGGTGCTGTTACTCGACGACATGACCAGCGAGCTCGACCGGGAGCGGAACTCAAACCTGATGGAGTTCCTCAACAAGCGGGAGATGCAGGTGTTCATCACCACTACCTCGCTCGACAACGTCTCCCACGAGGGCATGCATAATTATCGAACCTTCCGGATCAAGGAAGGAACCGTACTGAACTAGCAGAGGGGATAGATGACAGAAGATCAAGGCGATTACGGGGCAGATAAGATCAAGGTTCTCGAAGGGCTCTCCGCGGTAAGGAAGCGTCCGGCCATGTACATCGGCTCGACCGCCTCGCAGGGGCTCCATCACCTGGTGTACGAGCTGGTCGACAACTCGATCGACGAGGCGCTGGCCGGCTACTGCGATTCCATCCAGGTCATCATTCATCTGGACGGCTCGGTGACCGTCGTGGACAACGGCCGCGGCATTCCGACCGACATGCACCCGACCGAAGGGAAGTCGGCAGCCGAGGTCGTCCTGACCGTGCTGCACGCCGGGGGCAAGTTCGACAACTCCTCCTACAAGGTCTCCGGCGGTCTCCACGGCGTCGGAAGCTCGGTCGTCAACGCGCTCTCCAACCGCCTCGATCTCGAGATCCGCCGAAACGGGAAGATCTACACCCAGAGCTACGAGAAAGGGGTCCCGCTCGCCCCGCTGAAGGAGGAAGGGGAGACCAAGAAGCGCGGGACCAAGATCACCTTCCTCCCGGACGACACCATCTTCGAGACCACCGAGTTCTCGTTCGACGTGCTGTCCCAGCGCCTGAGGGAGCTCGCCTTCCTGAACGCCGGCGTCCGGATCAAGATCCACGACGAGCGGACCGAGAAGGAGCACGACTTCTTCTACGAAGGGGGGATCAAGAGCTTCGTCGAGTACTTGAACCGGAGCAAGAACTCGGTCAACCCGGACCCGATCTACATCAAGGGTGAGCGAAGCGGCGTCGATATCGAGATCGCCATGCAGTACAACGACTCCTACGACGAGAAGGTCTTCTCCTTCGCCAACAACATCAACACCCACGAAGGCGGTACCCACCTGATCGGCTTCAAGGCGGCGCTCACCCGCACCATGAACAACTACGCGAGCGCCAACAACCTCCTCAAAAACGTCAAGGTGAACATCTCCGGCGACGACCTCCGCGAGGGCCTCACCGCCGTCATCTCGGTCAAGATCCCGCAGCCGCAGTTCGAGGGGCAGACCAAGACCAAGCTCGGCAACTCCGAGGTGAAGGGGTACGTCGAGACCCTGGTCAACGAGAAGCTCGCCACCTACCTCGAGGAGAACCCGGCCATGGCCAAGCGGATCCTCGAGAAATCGATCGATGCCGCCCGCGCCCGCGAGGCCGCCAGGAAGGCCCGCGAGCTCACCCGCCGCAAGGGGGCCCTCGAGGTGGGGACGCTACCCGGCAAGCTCGCCGACTGCCAGGAGAAGGACCCGGCGCTTTGCGAACTGTTCCTGGTCGAGGGTGATTCCGCAGGCGGCTCCGCCAAGCAGGGGCGCGACCGGAAGTACCAGGCGATCCTCCCCCTGAAGGGTAAGATCCTCAACGTCGAGAAGGCCCGCTTCGACAAGATGCTCGCCTCCCAGGAGATCAGGACCCTGATCTCGGCCCTGGGCACCTCGATCGGCAAGGAAGACTTCGACATCGCCAAGCTCCGCTACCACCGCATCATCATCATGACCGATGCGGACGTCGACGGCTCCCACATCCTCACCCTGCTCCTCACCTTCTTCTTCCGCCAGATGATGGAGCTGATCGAGCGCGGCTACCTCTACATCGCCCAGCCGCCTCTGTACAAGATCAAGCGCGGCAAGAAGGAGCTTTACTTAAAGAACGAGGCTGCCCTGCAGAACTACCTCCTCGAGGAGGGGACCGAGGACATGACCCTGAAGCTCGGCTCGGACGAGCGGGTCTACCGCGGCAAGCAGATCATCCCGATCTTGAACCAGCTGATCGACTACGACACCCTGTTCGACAAGGTGGTCAAGAAGGGGATCAACGAGCAGCTCCTGCGCATGTTCCTCAAGTGCAACATCAAGAACGGGATCGAGGAGTTCTCCGACCTCGAGGCCCAGCTCCCCAAGCTGAAGGACGCCTTCCCGGAGACCGAGTACACCGTGATCGAGGGGCAAAACGTCACCTTCAGCTTCGGCAACCTCCGGGTGAGGATCGACCATCAGGTGGTGGGGGTGATCAACTCCTACGAGTACGGGATGCTGGTGGACAGCTACAAGAAGGTCGCCGCCATCTTCGGCGATTCGAAGACCACCACCGGCAAGGCGACCATCTTTGCCGAGGAGAAGCAGGTCTACGAGACCGACCGCCAGGAGGACATCCTCTCCTACTTCCTGGAGACCGCCAAGAAGGGGCTCTACATCCAGCGCTACAAAGGTCTCGGCGAGATGAACCCCGAGCAGCTCTGGGAGACCACCATGCACCAGGAGAACCGGGTGCTGTTGCAGGTGAAGATCGAGGACGCGGTGGCCGCCGAGGAGATCTTCACGGTCCTCATGGGAGACCAGGTCGAGCAGCGCCGCGACTTCATCGAGCAAAACGCGCTCAACGTCTCCAACCTGGACATCTAAAAAAAAAAATTCGCCCCCGCTACGCGGGGAGACCCAATACCAAAAAAGCCGCTCCACGTTCGTGGGGCGGCTTGTGTTTTACCCCCGGCAAAACCCCTCCATTTTTCTCCTCATTTTTTCCCCATAAAAACCGAAATATCCAGCAGGTGGGGACTTTTCGCCCACCCACCGAACGGCGCCGTCTCCCGGGAGATCTCGAAGAGGAACCGGCGCCCGGTACCTGCACCCGGTTTCGCGGGGCCCCGTCCCAAGGATCGTTATGAGACAATTCATCTCGCGTACAAGCCGCCGCTGGCCGTCAGCCGTGGCCCTTTTGATCGTCATGGCCTTTACTGCCACCAGCGCCCGGGCCGCCACCGTGTTCAACAACTGGAGCAGCGGCGGACCCTTCCCGGCTCCCTCCAAGGCGAAAGTGACCACCCTGCTGGTGACCCCGACCACCCCGACCCCCACGGTCCTGGCAGGGACCGACGGCGGAGGGATCTACACCATGCCGGAAGGGGGAAGCAGCTGGTCCCCACTGAACTCCGGGCTTTTGGACAGATCGGTCCGCTCCCTGGCCGTCCACCCGGTCGACCCCCAGCAGCTCTATGCGGCTACCAGTTCCGGGGTCTTCAAAAGCGGCAACGGCGGCCTGGCCTGGAGCGCATCCTCCACCGGGCTGGGGAGCAGTGACGTGCGCGGCCTGGCGGTCGACCCGCAGACCCCCACGGTCCTCTACGCCGCCACCGCGGCCGGCGTCTTCAAGAGCGTGGACGGCGGCGGCAGCTGGTCCTCCGCCAATACCGGGCTCACCTCGCTCAACGTGCGGGCGCTCCTGATCGACCCCACCACCACCGCCAGCCTCTACGCGGCCACCGACCAAGGGGTCTTCGTGAGCACCAACGCGGCGGGGAGCTGGAGCGCGGCCGCGGCACTTCCCACGAGCGACACCCTGAGCCTCGCCTGGGCCGCGACCACCCCCTCTCCCACCGTCCTCGCCGGCACCAACGGATCCGGCATCTACGCGAGCACCGACGGAGGAGCCAGCTGGAACAGCGACAACGCCTCGCTGGGGAACCTCACCGCGTACGCCGTCCTGGTCGACAACCCTACCAACCCGACCATGGCCTACGCGGCCACCGCCAACGGCGTCTACAAGCAGCAGTACAACTCGGGAGCCTGGAACAGCTGGGCGGCTGCCGGCAGCTCGCTCCCCACCCCCGCGGTGGTACAGGCGCTCGCCAACGATCCGGTCACCCGCACGACCCTGTTCGCCGGGACCAACTTCGGGGTCTACCGCAGCACCAACAGCGGCGGTAGCTGGAGTGCCGTTTCCGGCCTTAAGGAAGGGCGGGCCATAGCCGTCAAGCCGACCGACAGCACGGTGATGGTGGCCGGATTCGGCGGCGGCGGAATCTACCTGTCGAGCGACAGCGGCGGCAGCTGGACGGCGAGCCCCGATGCCAACGCCTCCTGGCTCTTCGTGACCTCGCTTCTCTACGACCCGAGCGGTTCACCCCTTTACGCGGGAACCGGCAACGGCGTCTTCAAGTCGACCGACGACGGGGCCTCCTGGACCGATATCAGCGCCACCCTCGCCAACCGCGACGTCAGGACCCTTTCCACCGGCGGCGGCTACACGCTCATCGCCGGAACCGGTGCCGGCGTCTTCGTCTGGAACGGCGCCGGCACCTGGAGCGCCTACCCGGGCGGGGAGCCGACCAACCTGGAAATCACCTCGCTCGCCTGGCGCGGAAGCTCGCTTTTTGCCGGCACCAACGGCGGCGGCGTCTTCCGTTCGGACAGCGGCGGCAGCTGGAGCCAGCTCATCACGGGGCTCACCAGCACGGTGGTCAGCTCCCTGGCCGTCGATGCGGCCAACGTCTACGCGGGGACCTCCGCCGGCGTCTTCCGGTCGGCCGACAACGGGGCCACCTGGACCGCGGCCAGCTCGGGGATCAACTTCCCCATCCGCTCGCTCACCTATTCCGGCGGCACCCCCTCTTTCCTGACCGCCGGCACCGGTGGAGGCGGCGTGTTTTTCTCCACCAACTCGGGAGACGTCTGGACCGCGATGAACACCGGCCTCACCGACCTGACCGTCAACGCGCTCAGTGCCAGCGCCGCCACCAAGAAGGTGTTCGCAACCGGCCCGGCGAAAAAGGTGTTCGGCCTGAACCTGAGCCCGGTCTCCACCGCCACCCCCGCGGCCCCGCTGGCCGCCAGCCCCCTGAACGTCGGCGCCATCAACGTGGGGGACACCAAGTCGACCGTGCTCACCCTGCAAAACAGCGGTACCCTTCAGCTCCGCATCTCGGCACTTACCCTGGGGGGGACCGATCAGGCGCTCTACGCCGTGGTGGCCGGGGGAGGACGTCCCTGCGACCTCACCACGCTCCCCACCCTTACCATCGAGGCGGGCGACTACTGCACGGTCGCCGTAAACTTCACGCCCACCAGCTCGGGCACCAAGACCGCCTCGCTGTCGATCTACTCCAACGCACCGAACCAGCCGGTCCTCGAGTACCTCAGCGGTAAGGGGGCCTATCCGCCGCAGGCCACCATCGTCACGCCGGCCGGAGGCGCCACCGTCAGAAACCCGGTCGCCGTCACCGGTACGGCACTCGACTTCAGCCAGGCCGACGGGGTTGCGGGCAGCGGCAGCACGCTGGCCAAGGTCCAGGTCTCGGTGGACGGAGGCGCGACCTGGAACGACGCGGCCAAGAACGCCACCCTCAATACCTGGACCCAGTGGAGCTACAGCTGGACGGCCACCCCCCTGCCGGCCAACGGTGCCTACGCGATCAGCGCCCGGGCCATCGATACCAACGGGTACACCCAGACCGTGCTCTCCACCGTCAACATAACGGTGGACAACACGCCGCCGGTGACCACCATCACCTCCAAGCCCAAGCTGCTCGACAACTCGGCCGCCGGCCAGTTCACCATCACGGTCAGCAAGGCCGGTTCCACCTCGCAGTGCCAGATCGACACGGGGGCCTTCGTCGCCTGCGGCTCTCCGTTTTCCTACTCGGGTCTCACCGACGGGAACCACACCTTCTCCGTGCTCTCCACCGACACCATCGGCAACGTGGAGAGCTCGGCCAAGAGCTACAGCTGGACCATCGATACGGTACCCCCGACCGCCAATATCGACACGGTGCCGGCCCTGATCACCCCGCTCAACAACGCCACCTTCGCCTTTTCGGCCAACGAGGCCAACTCCACCTTCCTCTGCACCCTGGACGGGGTGTCGGCTCCCTGCGCGAGCCCGATCAGCTTCTCGAACCTGGCCGACGGCAACCACCTCTTCTCGGTGCAGGCGACCGACCCGGCGGGGAACACCTCCCCGAGCGCCCCGACCACCAAGAGCTACAGCTGGATCGTGGACAAGAACGACATGCCGACCTCGACCCTGAACGTGCCGCTCGCTCCCCTCTCCGGTTCGAGCTTCCTCTTCACCGGCGCCGCTACCGACAGGATATCGGGGGTCCGGGTGGTGAACATTTCGATCAACGGCGGCAGCGCAACCCCCACCATCGACAGCTCCGCGAGCCCCGCCCTCCCCTGGTCGAGCTGGGGCTACCTCTGGGCACTGCCGCTCAACGGTACCTATTCGGTGCAGGTGCAGGCGATCGACCAGGCGGGGAACCCGCAGACGGTGCCCGCCAGTGGCAACATCATCGTCGCCAACCCGCTTCCCGATTGCCAGCTCTCCTCGCCGGCCAACGGCGCCCTGGTGGGGAGCGCCACCCCCCGGGTGATTACCGGCACGGCGCAGGCCGCTACGGGAGGGCTCCCGCTGCAGAAAGTCCAGGTGGCGGTATTCCCGACCGCGACTCCCCCGGCTTCCCCTGCCTGGACGGACGCCTCCGGCAGCACCAACTGGACCTATAACTGGCAGTTCCCCGCCGACGGCAGCTACACCATCCAGGCCCGCGTGCTCGATACCGCGACCAACCTGGCCGGAGCCGTCATCGGCAACCCGTCGCCGATCATCAGCAGGAACGTGATCGTCGACACCACCCCGCCGGTATCGACGGTGACGCCGCTGGCCAATCCCTACATCACCGGGCATCTCATCATGCTGGCAGGGACGGCTGACGATCCCAACTCGGGAACCGGGGTGAGGGATATCGCCGTCACCCTCTCCGGCCCTGCGGGGAGCACGGTGACCGGGACCGCCAGCTACAGCAGCGCCACCAAGAGCTGGAGTTACACGAGCCCGCAGCTTGCCGACGGCCTTTACCAGGTACAGATCGCCGCCACCGACAACGCGGGGAACCCGCAGCTCATCCCGGCCACCACCGCGGTGACCCTCGACAACGTCCCGCCGGTCACCACCATCGCCGGTGTCCCGGCCCTGCTCTCCAACCTTCCCCTGGCCTCGTTCTCGTTGCAGGCCAACGAACCGGCGAGCTTCACCTGCACCCTGGACGGGGTCACCGCCCCCTGTGTCTGTAACGGCGGGTCGACCAGCACCACCTGCATCCAGAGCTACAGCGGGCTCGCCAACGGTGCCCACTCCTTCTCGGTGGTGGCGAAAGACCTGGCGGGCAACGTGGAGACCGCGCCTAAATCGTACAGTTGGAGCGTGGACGTGGTGCCGCCGACCGTCAGCGCGGTAACCCCTGCCGACGGGAGCAAGCGGCTCAGCGTGGCCGGCACCTTGGTGACGATCACCTTCAGCAAGGACATCGATCCCTCCACCCTGACCCCGGCCACCTTCTACCTCGACCACGGCGCCACCGGGACCATCGGCTACGACGCGGCGACCCACACGGCCACCCTCACCCCGGCCGGGCGGCTCTCCTACACCACCACCTACACGGTGACCGCGTCCAGCGGCATCAAGGACTTTGCCGGCAACAGCCTGGCGACCTACACCTGGACCTTCGCCACCGATCCCGACGGTGATGTGAACCTGGACGGCAAGGTCGATATAGCCGACGCTCTGCTCTGCCTGCAGATGGCGGTGGGAGTGGTGACGCCGACCGCAGAGCAGCTTCGGCACGGGGACCTGGCCCCCTTCAAAAACGGCAAACCGCTTCCGGACGGCAAGATCGACGCCAGCGACGCGATGATGATCCTGCAGAAGGTCGTTGGCAATGTTGCCTGGTAAATCAACTGAAAAAAGCCTCCCAAGGATGGTAGAGACATGCGCAAGATAAGCGTTCTGAAGATAACGACGTTGGCAATCATGACCTTTCTGGCCGGCTGCGCCGGCGGGGGAAGCTCGACCGGCGGGACCTCCACCGGAACCACGCCGCAACCGTCGAACACGGTGATAACCGGTGTGGCTGCCAAGGGGGTCATCGCGGGAGGGATCATCAACATCTACGCCCCGTCGTCGGCAGGGGACCTCTCCGGGAGGATCCTCCTGAAGAGCACCAGCACCGACAACTCCGGCAGGTTCAACGTGGAGCTGGGGAGCTACTCCGGCATCGTGGAGGTGGAGGTGAGCGGGACCTATACCGATGAGGCGACCGGGTCGCAGCTCTCCATCGGCGCGGGAACCCTGCGGGCCGCGGCGGTGGTCGGTAATGCGGGGGACACGGTAGCGGTGACGGTGACGCCGCTGACCGAGCTCGCCGTACGCCATGCCCTGTCCGGCACCTTCCTGACCGAGGCATCCGTCAAGGCGGCCAATGCCCTGATCTCCAATCTCTTCCAGATCGACATCATGGCCGTCGCACCGGTGGCGGCCAATCTCCCGGCCATGACCACGGCCAGCCAGGCGCAGAAGGACTACACCATCATGCTGGCCGCGATCTCGAAGTGGGCCGCCTCCGCCGGTTCGCTGCAGGCGGTACTGGATGCCTGCGACCATGACCTCTCGGCCACCAACCGCCTCTCGGCCGCTACGGCCGCCCAGTTCCAGGCGGCCTTGCAGAGTTTTCTCAGCGACAGCGTCCACAACCAGACCGGGGTCACCGTCGCCTCCCAGGCCCTCGCCGATGTCGGGAAATTCACCGGGGTGCTGACGCTCTCGACCCAGGGGACCGCGACCGCCCCGATCACCTCGCTGCAGGCAACCGTGACCCTTCCCGCCGGGGTGGCGGTGAAGAGAGACGCCAGCGGTGCCCTGATGGCCTCGGCCTCCGGGGTGGCAGCCCAGGCTGCGGCCTTCGGGAAGAACCTGACCTCCCCCACCACCCTGGTACTGGCCCTGATCTCCTCTCCGGGTTTCGGGGTGGGTGAATTCGCCAGCATCACCTACGTGGCCGATCCCGGGGTCATCCCGACCGCCAGCGACTTCGCTATCGGCAACGTGGCGATCACCGGCTTCGACGGCACCAACAGCTTCAGCATCCCCCTCAGCGTGGTGCCCGCGCTCAAGTAAGAAGTCTCTGCGTCCTGGGGACGGCATCCCTTCTTCATGACCTTTCCGAGCGGCCCCCTTCCTTCCCGGGAGGGGGCCTTCTTTGTTGTGCGCGACGGACCCCTACCCCATCCTCACCCCCGCCCTCCCCTTGAAGGGGAGGGAGAGTTTATGGAGGTGAGAAGTCAGCGAAGGAGTGCGAGAAGGAGCTAAGCTGGGCGGCGTGAAGCTGGGGCTGAGAGAAGCTGGGACAGGGCCTGCTCCAGGTACCCTCCCCTTCAAGGGGAGGGACAGGGTGAGGATGGGGGGAGAAGCGTGGCGACCGGCGCCGGAAAACAAAAAAGGGGACCCGCCGGCCGGCGGGTCCCCTTTCCTCGAAGGTTGATGCCCTATGATCAGAACGCGTACTTCAAGCCGACGTTCAGGATGGAGCCACCCATCTCCCATTTGCTCTTGACCTTGGCGTTCTGGGCGGTGGTCACCTCGAGGTCGGGCTTTACGGAGAACCACTTGTAGTCGGCGCCGATCATGAACCTTTTGGTGACCTTCCAGTCCCCTCCCGCCACCACGTGATAGCCCAGCGCGCCGCCGTGGCTGCTTTCCTGCACGGTCGGGATGCCGCCGTTGAAGAACTCGACCTTGTTGTCGATGAAGGTGAAGTAGTATCCCACACCGGCCCCGGCGAAGATCTGCAGGTGGTCGGTGTCGAGTATCCCCTTGGCGGTGGCGGTAACCGGAATGCCGTAGATGGTCTGGGTGGTGCCGGTATCGGCGGTGGTCACCGGCCCGTGAGCGGTGTAAAAGCCGGTCCCGAGCTCCAGGGCGGCGTAGGTGTCGGGGCGATAACCGACCGCTACCTCGGCGCTGTACCCGGAATCGAGGTTTTTCAGCCCGCCCTGCCCGTTCGCGTCACCCTTGCCGTTGGGAAGGAACATCCCCCCCTTGACCGAGAAGTAGCTGGTCTCGTCGGCGGAAGCGCCGGCGACCGAGGCGAGCACCAGCACCAGTGTCAGAATCAGTGTTGCAGATTTTCCCATCATTATCTCCCTGGCCACCCACGGGGGGGGCCTCATGCTTATTGTGCGTTGCTCCAGAGCATCGCGCGCACGTCGGAGCCCAGAGGCAGCGCATAATCGACCGCCGAAATCGCTACGTTGTCCCCCACCCCCACCAGTTTGACGGTGAGGTAGACGGCTCCCCGGGATTCCGCATAGGTTCCGACCAGGACCGCCTGGGCCTTATGGGAGAGGGTGATGTCCTTGATCTCCCGGGAAAGGAGCAGCTCCCCCTGTGATTGCCTGACGAAGATGCTGTCCCTGAGTTTCAGCTCCACCACCGAATAGCCTTTCTGGGTCAGCCTGGTGGCCAGCTGTTCGGCCACCATCCTCCCCAGCCGCGAGCTGTTCAGGTCGTCGATGTTCACCAGCGACGCGACGATGATCGGCTGCCGCCGGTTGAGCTCCTTGCCGGCCGGGATGTTCTGCAAGAGGTCGTCGACCGTCCGGTGGCTGGACGAGATCAGCGGATCCTCGGTATCGCGGTCGCAAGCCGAGAAGGTCGCGCACCCGGAGCAGAGAAGGAGAAGCGCTGTCAGCAGGAGTCGTCGCATTTTCATTGGCCCACCACCTTGAATTCCTTGACTTTCACCTGGGGTACCTTCTGCTGATGATCAATGAACAGGCTCGTGTCCTCGTCCTCGATGTAGTAGATGTCCGATCTCCTGAAGACGTACCGGTTGTCGCTGACGATGGAGGTGGTGACGATAAGCTCGGTATGGGTGGCGCCGCCGGCGTAGTGTCCCAGGGCGTAATCGGCCAGGCCGGTGAGTCCCAGGGTGACCGGGAGGGCGGACGATGCGGCGCCGACGGTGTCCCTGATGACCCATATTCCCGCGGCCAGCGCGGTGAGCGTGCCGGGGATGTGGGTATAGCGGCTGCTGTCGTGGCGCAGGAGCTGCGTGTCGTACGAGATGGCCAACCCCTCCTTGGGAACCGAGCTGACCGGCAGTCCGCGGTTGACCAGCCGGGTGATCAGCAGGTTACTGAAAGCGGTGTTGAAGGGGGCCTTCCCCTCCATCGGCTTGACGTAGAGGGGCTCTTTGCCGAGCTCGACTTTATGGTCCCGCACGGCGAGCTGGGTCTGCTGGGCGATGTCATCCGCCAGCACGTCCCAGTGATGGGCTGCCTTCACCTTCTTCTGGGTGGTGAGCGGAAAATTGGTCGCCACCGGAACCCGCGAGGCGCACCCGAACAGGAAGAGCAGCACGGAGACGATCAACGTCGCGCGCAGAATCATGGAAAACCTCCACTGCCAAAAAAGCTATGCCGGCCAAAACTCTCCGGCCTCACAGAGTTATTCGGGCGAATGGGGAAAAACTTTAATAAACGACGCAGGTGCGCGCATTTATCAGCGCCTCCGCGGTCTGCCCGATAATCCGGGACAAACACCCAACCGACCGACATCTTCCCCGCGGCTCAATTCTCGGATCCGGCCTCCCCCGCATCTTCACGGACTCCCATACCCAGCGCCCACCATCCTCCCACCGACTCCTATCCCCCCGAAACCACACGCCCTTCCCACCCCGGCGACCTTCCGGTCAGGGGCGGTACCCGATCAGCCGGCTCCTTTTGGTCCGGTGGAAATTATCGCAATTACGTCATAACCTCCTTTACGGTGCCGAGATTTTCATGATAAAGTCCGCGTCTACAATGGGCACCGACGCCTAGTTTCACGCAACGGGTACGTATTGTTTTTTGCGCCTTTCCACAAAAAGAGACGATGGCTACTGGCCGCCTTCCTTCTTCTGCTGCCGGTCGCGACGGCGCGCGCGGCCGGGCCTGAAGCCGACCAGCCGCTGGCCATCTTCACCGATGGCGAAACGACCCCTCTCCCCTCCCCCGCCACCCGACCCGTTTCCAAGATCGCCGAGAACGTCACCGTCATCACCGCCGACGACATCTCGCGCCTGAACGCCCATACGCTCGCCGAGGTGCTCCAGACCGTCCCCGGCATCCAGCTCGATTACCTGAGAAGCCCCACCACCTTCGCCTTCTTCAACGTCCAGGGAATGCTCAACACGGACATCCTGGTCATGATCGACGGTATCCGCCAGAACGATTTCGACCAGGACATCGTCTCCCCGGGAATCATTCCCGTGCAGCAGATCGAACGGATCGAGATCGTCAAGGGTGCCGCCTCCGGTTCCTGGGGATCGGCGCTGGGAGGGGTGATCAACATCGTCACCAAGTCCCCCGATCCCGACCGCGCCCTGGCCGGCACCCTCTCGGCCTCGACCGGGAGCCGGTTCACCGCGGACTCCCGGATCGAGGCGGCAGGAAGCGCCGGACGGTTCGGCTACTACCTGACCGCCGGGCATCTCCGCTCCTCCGGACTCTCCCCGAACACCGCGGCCGCCCTGGAAAACCTGTACGGAAAGGGGGTCTACACCCTCCCCGGCGAAGGGACGGTAACCTTGGGGCTCTCGCTGGTGGCCGACTGGCAGGGGGAGGACGACGGCTTTGTCCCGGTGCGCGGCTTCATCCGCCACGAGAACGGCTCCAACCGGCACCGCTACGGTTTCCTGCGGCTCGACCAGCCACTCGGCGGCCAGCTGAGCCTGCAGGTCCAGGGGTACGCCACCGACCGGGAGGACGACCTGTGGCGGGGGAAACGGGACCCGCTGGCGGGGGTGGTCTTCACCAACCAGTTCTCGGTCCAGGACGCCACCCGCGGGGGCAAGGCGGACCTCGTCTGGGGGGATCGGCGCAACAACCTCACGGTCGGCGGGGAGTACGGCCACGTGCACGCCCTGGAGGACGACCTGATGACCCCGGCTCCCCCTTTCTACGAGCGGACGTGGGACAGCTATGCGCTGCACGCCTCGGGAACCTTGTCGCTTGGGAGGGTGAGCGTCCTCCCGGGAGCCCGTCTGGATGCGACCGGCCCGTGGGGCGATCGGACGAGCTCGAGCCTGGGGCTTGCCTACGAGCTGGCCGAACAGACCACCCTGCGGGCCTACGCCGCCCAGGGGTTCTCACTCCCGAAGCTGGCCTCCAACACAGGGGTCCAGCGGGTGAAGACCGTGCAAGGGGGATTCGAGACCGACGCCATCCCCTTCCTCTGGTTCAAGGGGACCTACTTCTTCAATGCGCTCAGGGACAACTCCTCCGTCGGCCCGAGTGCGGAGACCATCGACCAGGACATCCACGGCTACGAGCTGGAGAGCCGCACCAGGCCGCTCTACGGTTTCTCCATCTCGGGAGGGTACACCTACCTCTACGCCGTGGATCTGACCCACGACCAGCGCCTGCAGACGAGCGCCCAGCAGACCGTGCCGACCCAGACCTACAAGGTGGCCCTCCGTTACGACCAGGCGGATGCCGGGGTGCGGGGGATCCTGACCGGAACGGGGGTGGTCTGGAACGGCGCGCCGGGATTCCCTACCGCCTCGCGTGGAATGGTCTGGGACCTGCACCTCGACTGGAAACCGTTCCCCGCCAGCCCGCTTTCGCCCGAGTTATTCATTTCCGCCCACAACCTGACCGACACGCTCCAGACCGTGTACACCCCCCTCTACCCCAACGCACCGCGCTGGTTCGAAGGGGGAGCAAGGTTGAACTTTTGAGGAGCGCGACCTTTTTAATAGCCCTCCTCCTCTGGGCGGTACCGGCGTCGGCCCGGGAGATCCTCGTGGTGATGAGCCAGCGCGCGGCCATGTACGAGCACGCGCTCAAGGGGTTCCGCGCTTCCTGTCCGGCCGACACCCGCGTCATGGTGCTCGCCGACTACGCCGACCCGGATCTCGGCCGCGTGATCCGGGAGGAGCGGCCGCTCCTCGTGGTCACCATCGGCGACGGCGCGCTGCAGGCGGTCCGCAGGGCGCGCCAGAAACCATGCATCGCCCTGATGGCGCTCGGCCTCAGGAACCAGGAGGCCACCCAGTCCGGCATCTCCGGGGTCGGCCTCTTCGCTCCCCCCGAGGAGTACCTCGCCTGCTTCCGGCGCCTCGGCGTCAAGCGGGTCGGGGTGATCTACGACCCCTCCCGGACCGGGTGGTACGTGAAACAGGCCCGGGCCCAGGCCAGGCAGTACGGGGTGGAGCTCGTCCTGCGCGAGGCGGTCAATCCCCGCCAGACCATCAACCTCCTCACCCAGTTCCGGGGGAACGTGGACGGCCTCTGGCTCCTCCCCGACGCCAGCACGCTCACCATGGAGTCCCTGGAGGCCTTCTTCCTCTTCTCCCAGGCGCACTCGGTGCCGGTGGTCTCCTTCACCTCGACCCACCTGAGGCTCGGGGCGCTTTTGGTGGTGGAGGTCGACCCGGTGGAGATGGGGAAACAGGGGGGCGAAATGGCCCAGCAGATCCTCAAGGGGGGGCGCAGCGACCTCGCCACCCGCACCCCGCGCAAGGTCTCCATCCGGGTCAACGAGGCGGTGGCCCGCCGTCTCGGCTACCACTCCGAGCTTGCCGCCACCCTCGCCAAATAACCTCCTTGGGACCCGTCCTATCCCGCCGTGACCCCACCCTCTTCTCCCTTATGGCCGCATGACAACTGGATGAAATTCCCCGCCGAACTGTCAGAAAGTGGTTTCCTTGCCTGCGTAAGTATGATAAGTTGGCCAGTCACAATTCCCGGCCGCAACCTGTTTATTTCACACCGCTTTGGGTGTGAGTGTCATGAGAGCGGCATGAGAGTTGCGAACAGAGAGGTTGAAGTCATAAACCTCCAGCAAAATCGCTTTCAACTCGGCGATTTGTCCGCGCTTTGACTTCCGTGACCACAACGGAATCCGCCTTTTGCCTGAATTTCCGTCAGGTCATTGCCTAGAAAGAGGGATGCATGGTTCTCAATCAGCTGAACAAGGTATCGGTAAACATCGAAGACGAGATGAAGCGCTCGTACATGGACTACGCGATGTCGGTCATCGTCGGCCGCGCGCTTCCGGACGTGCGCGACGGGTTGAAGCCGGTTCACCGGCGCTGCCTGTACGCCATGTACGACATGAGCAACGACTGGAACAAGCCGTACAAGAAATCGGCCCGTGTCGTCGGCGACGTCATCGGTAAGTACCACCCCCACGGCGACACCGCCGTCTACGATACCCTGGTCAGGATGGCCCAGGACTTTTCGCTCAGGTACCCGCTGGTCGACGGCCAGGGTAACTTCGGCTCCATCGACGGCGACCGCCCGGCCGCCATGCGTTACACCGAGATCAGGATGGAGAAGCTCGCCCACGAGCTTTTGAACGACCTCGACAAGGAGACCGTGGAGTTCGGCCCGAACTACGACGACTCCCTGAAAGAGCCGCTGGTCCTCCCCTCCAAGTTCCCGAACCTCCTGGTCAACGGCTCGGCCGGCATCGCGGTCGGCATGGCCACCAACATCCCCCCCCACAACCTCTCCGAGGTGGTGGACGGCATCGTGGCGATCATCGAGAACCCCGAGCTCACCTTCGAGGAGCTGATCGAGCTGATCCCGGGACCGGACTTCCCGACCGGCGGCTTCATCTACGGCCGCGAGGGGATCCTCTCCGCCTACAAGACCGGCCGCGGCATCATCCAGATGCGCGCCAAGGCGGTGGTGGAGACCCAGAAGAAGACCGAGCGCCAGTCGATCGTGGTCACCGAGATCCCCTACCAGGTCAACAAGGCCCGCCTGATCGAGAAGATCGCCGAGCTCGTGAAGGACAAGAAGATCGAGGGGATCTCGGATCTCCGCGACGAGTCCGACCGCGAGGGGATGCGGATCGTCATCGAGCTGAAGAAGGACGAGAACCCGCAGATCATCCTGAACCACCTCTACAAGCAGACCCAGATGCAGTCCTCCTTCGGCATCATCATGCTGGCCATCGTCCACAACCGGCCGCGCGTCCTGAGCCTCAGGGAGACCATCGACTTCTTCGTCGAGCACAGAAAGGAAGTGGTCACCCGCCGCACCATCTTCGACCTGAAGAAGGCCGAGGCCCGCGCCCACATCCTGGAAGGCTTGAAGATCGCGCTCGACAACCTCGACGAGGTGATCGCGCTGATCAAGGCGAGCGCCTCCCCGGCCGAGGCGAAGGAGGGTCTCATGACCCGCTTCGGCCTCTCCGACATCCAGGCCCAGGCCATCCTCGACATGAGGCTGCACCGCCTGACCGGCCTCGAAAGGGAGAAGATCCTCGAAGAGCTCCGCGAGATCATGAAGTACATCGCCCGCCTGAAGGAGATCCTCGCCTCCGAGAAGGAGATCCTCAAGATCATCACCGGGGAGCTCCTGGAGCTGAAGGACAACTTCGGGGATGCCCGCAGAAGCGAGATCGTCAGCCAGACCGCCGACATCTCGCTCGAGGACACCATCGTCGAGGAAGACATGGTGGTCACCATCTCCCACACCGGCTACATCAAGCGTAACGCCGTCACCCTCTACCGCGCCCAGCGCCGCGGCGGCAAGGGGAAGACCGGGATGAAGACCAAGGAAGAGGATTTCGTCGAACAGCTCTTCATCGCCTCCTCCAAGGATTACCTGATGTTCTTCACCGACGCCGGCAAGGTCTACTGGCTGAAGGTCTACGAGATCCCCGAGGCCGGCCGCGCCGCCCGCGGGAAGGCGATCGTGAACCTCCTGAACCTGGCCGCCGGCGAGAAGATCACCACCATCATGCCGGTGAAGGAGTTCGTCGAGGACAAGTTCATCATGATGGCGACCAGAAACGGCGTCGTGAAGAAGACCAACCTGATGGAGTACTCCCACCCGCGCCTGGGGGGCATCATCGCGCTGAACCTCGACGAGGGGGACAAGCTCATCTCGGTGGCCTTGACCGACGGCAAGCAGGACGTGCTCCTCGCCTCGGCCAGCGGCAAGTCGATCCGCTTCAAGGAGGACGAGGTCAGGACGGTCGGCCGCGTCTCCCGCGGCGTGCGCGGCATGACGCTCGAGGACGACGACGTGGTGATCGGGATGGCCATCCTGAACGAGCACTTCACCGATTCCACCCTCTTCACCGTCACCGAAAACGGCTACGGCAAGAGGACCGAGATCGGCGAGTACCGCTGCCAGTCCAGGGGGGGCAAGGGTGTCATCACCATCAAGACCACCGAGCGTAACGGCAACGTGGTCGACATCCACCAGGTCTCCGACGAAAACGACCTCATGCTCATCACCGACCAGGGGAAGATCCTCAGGGTGCCGGTGGCCGGCTTCTCCATCATCGGCAGGAACACCCAGGGGGTGCGCCTGATGGTCATGGAGGCGGACGAGCGGGTGGTCGCGGTGGCCCGCCTGGCCGAGAAGGAAGAGGTCGAGGAGACCGAGGGAGAAGAGGAAGAGATCGTCGCGCTGGAGGAGCCGGGCGACGAGGAATAAGTCAAAGGCAATGGAACGCGGATGACGCGGATTGAGCGGATGAACGCGGATCAAACAAAGTCTTTATTGGGTAACCCAAAGATCCCTAGAAATATCCCTTTTGCAAAGAGGGGAGAACCGTAGGTCGCGTTGAGGAACGAAACGCGACATCGTCGGCAGAAGCAGGGCAGTAAAAAGTTTTTTCGGATTATCCCGGCACCGGGGCGATCCTTTTGGCAAGTGGACGGCGGCAGCAATGCAATGAAGTCTTTGAAGGGCGATATGGGTCAGATTGCAAAGATTGACGACTCCCTCAGGGAGCGGCGGGCTATCCTGGAGATCCTGGACCGGATCCGGGGATGCGGGGCGACTCTGCAGGAGATGGAACAGTTCGGCCACCGGCTGCGTCAGGGCGGTAACCGGGCCTTGAGGCCGCTTCTGCGTGAGATCTGGAGGGAGACCTCCGGGGAGATGATCACCAAGTACGCGTTCCTGCTCGACTTCTTCGATACCTCCGCCTGGATCGACGAGCTTATCCAGATCGCCATCAAGCGCCGGGACCTGGGCGACGAGGCGAAGACGGCGCTCTTGATCGCGCTGGAAGGTTACGGCGTCGACGTCCACTCTCCCCCCTTCCGCGGCATCGAGTTCACCGGCATCAACAATCCCCTCGAGAACGCCTCCCACGGAGCGGTCCGGGCCGGCGAGGAGGGGGTGGTCAGCTCCCTGGACGACTTCCTCTCCTACCCCGAGGAGGTCCAGCGGGGAATGATCTCCCGCTTCGCCAACTCCGGCGACCCGCACGCCTGCCGCCTCTTGGAGGCGGTGCTCTGGCACGAGGACCCCGAGCTGGTCCGGGCGGCGCTCGATGCCCTCGGGAGGATCCGCAACCCGGAAGCGGCCGGCGCCCTTTCCCGCTACCTCGTCGACGCCCCGTCCCAGTTCGTCGACCGTACCGAAAGAAACTTAAGAAGGCTCTCCTTCCTCGGGATCCCGACCCCGCCCTCCCAGCCGATCGGCGGCTACCACGCCGGCTACGCCACTCCCCCGGACGGGGACGGCTACCGCTCGCTAATGATCTCCCGCTGGACCGCCGACGGCGAGCTCTGCGCCCTCTACATGCAGGTCCACGAAAGAAGGGGCCTTTTGGCCGCCTGGGGGGCCGGCAACCTCGACGAGGAGGGATTCAAGGCCGAGGTGGAAGGGTTCAGCGTGCAGGACGACCTGCACCCGGTGGATCCCGGCTACGTGATCGACCTGATCCGTGACGCCCTCTTCTGGAGCAAGGAGCTCTGCTACCTCCCGGCCGATTTCTACATGAGGCGCGGGATGTTCTCCGGCACCGATCTCTCCCCGATCCCCTACGTCCCGTCCTTCAGCCGCGCCGAAAACGGCCGCCGGCTGAGCTTCGCCGAGGGTGAGGAGACCTGCCGCGAGATCTTCAGCGACCCCTTCTTCTCCGGCTGGTTCCTGGCCGGCGAGCGCGTGCAGCCGTACGCCGAGGAGTACCAGGGGGGCGCCGACCGGGAGAAGGTGCTCGAGCGTTTCTGCCGCGAACTTCTGAGCCCGGAGGTCGAGCTGATCCGCGAGCGGATGCTTTTGACCGCCGACCTGATGAAGCGCTGCGGGAGGAGGCCGAACCTGGTAGGGAGGATGGTGTCCCTGGCCGAGAGCCTGGACAACAACCCCCTCCCCCATCACCTCCATCCGTTCCTGAGGGCCTTCGCCATCGAGAGCCTGGAGATCGCCCGCGAGGCGCTCGCCCAGCAGGAGGAGCTCACCCTCCTGCCGCGCGAGGAGCGCCAGTAACAAGATTCCTTCCCTTCCCCTCCGACTCGACCCCGTTCCCACCATCGCCCCCTTGGGGGGGAGGGGGGCCGGAGGCCGGGTGAGGGTAGCGTTTAAAACCTCCCTCACCCCTGCCCCCCTGAGGGGATAAGGAGTGCCCCCTTTGCGACGTGTCCGCTGAAGCCTCGGCGAAGGCGGAAGGGGGGACCGGGAGGATTTTTCATTTATCCAGTCAGCTTTTTTCGGAGAAGACAGGCATCCATGCACCACCACGAGAAAGTAGCAGTCATAGGGGCCGGTAGCTGGGGGACCACCCTGGCCGACCTTTTGTCCAAGAAGGGTCACCAGGTGACGCTCTGGGCGTACGAGCCCGAGCTGGTCGAGGAGATGCGGACAAGCCGCGAGAACAGCATGTTCCTCCCCGGCATCAAGCTCCACGAGAAGCTCAGCTTCACCAACGAGCTGGCCGAGGCGTACCTGGGCTGCACCATGGTGCTCTGCGTGGTCCCTTCCCAGCTGGTCCGGCGGGTGATGGGGGGCTCGGTCTCCCTGATCCCCACCGACGCCGTCTTCGTCTCCGCCTCCAAGGGGATCGAGGTCGACACCCTGGACACCGTCTCGCAGATCTACCAGGAGATCCTCCCCCCCGAGCTCTACGCCCGCTTCGCCGCCCTTTCCGGCCCGAGCTTCGCGCGCGAGGTGGCACTGGAGATGCCGACCGCGGTGACCGCCGCCGCCGGGAGCGAGGAGATCGCCCGCCGCGTGCAGGAGGCCTTCACCACCAGCTTCTTCCGGGTCTACCGCAACGAGGACGTGATCGGCGTCGAGCTTGGCGGGGCCATCAAGAACGTGATCGCCATCGCCGCCGGCATCTCCGACGGGCTGGGCTTCGGGTGCAACACCCGGGCCGCCCTCATCACCCGGGGCTTGGCCGAGATGACCCGCATGGGGATCGCCCTGGGAGCCCAGGCCTCGACCTTCGCGGGGCTGGCCGGCATGGGGGACCTGGTCCTGACCTGTACCGGCGACCTCTCCCGTAACCGTTCCGTCGGCATCCAGATCGGCCAGGGGAGAAAGCTCTCCGAGATCCTCGGCGAGATGCGGATGGTGGCCGAAGGGGTGAAGACCACCGAGTCCGCCTACAACCTGGCGAGAAAGCTCAAGGTGGAGATGCCGATCATCGAGAAGATGTACCAGATGCTCTACGAGGACAAGCCCGCCCGCGAAGCCGTCCTGGAGCTGATGACCCGTAACCTCAAGGCGGAGTAACAAAGCGGTACCTCTCGACAATTTCCCTCTCCCTCCGGGAGAGGGGGGGCCCTTTCCGTATTTCCTCTCCCAGGGGAGAGGGGCCGCCCTTTCCTATCCCCTCGCCCCTTTAGGGGAGAGGGGCAGGGGTGAGGGAGGTTCTAAAGTCTGCCCTCACCCGGCCTTCGGCCACCCTCTCCCCCAAGGGGGCGAGGGGATAAGGTAGGGGCCTTCGGCCACCCTTTCTCACAAGGAGGGCGAGGGTATGTAGGGCGGCCTTCGGCGATCTCTTTTACAAGCAAAGGATGGCGATGCAACCTCGTTTTGGCATACGAACCAAGCTGCTCCTGTCCATCCTCGCCATCCTTCTCCTCTCCTATTCCACCCTCCTCTACTCGACCATGAACACCCTCTCCGCCTCGCTCCACAACGAGTCGCAGCGGAGCCTCGAAGCCAACCTGAAGTTCGCCCGCAGCCAGTTCAGCGACCGCTCCGACATCGTCAAGTACACCCTTTTGCAGTCCTCGCTCTCCAACACGCTCCAGGAGCACCTCGCCGGCCACGATAAGCAGGCGCTGGTCGTGCGGCTGAACAAATGGCACACCGTCCTCCCTTTCCTCGACCTCATGGTGGTGCTCGACCGCAACAAGCGGATCCTCGCCAGGATGGACGGCAAGGCGGCCGGCCAGACGATGGAATTCCCCGGGGTGGTCGACCAGGCCATGGCGGCCAAGAAGGTGATCACTTCCACGGAGCTCCTCCCCGCCCCCCTCCTCTGCCGGGCCGGGGTGAGCGGGTTTTGCGGCGTCGAGCGGGCCGGGGGGGAGGCCATGGTGCTCACCGTGACGGTTCCCATCCTCGACCGCAGCGGCCAGGTCCTCGGTTGCGTGGTCACCGGGGACATCATGAACCGGCATCCGAACCTTCCCACCGAGCTCAAGGACGTCTTCGGATCGGACGTGGTGGTGACCATCACCCAGCGGGGAATGAGGATCGCCTCCTCCCTTCCCCAGAGCCAGGCGAGCTCCTACCACCTCGACCCCCGCGTGCTGGACGCCTTGGAGCGCGGGGAGATCTTCCGCGGCGACACCAACATCGACGGCGTCCAGTACGAGACCGCGGTGGATCCGCTCCTCAACTCGCGCGGCGAGTTCGTGGGATCGCTCGGGGTGGCGGTCTCCATGGAGCGCTTCAAGAAGCTCAGGCAGGAGAGCCTCGACAACATCATGGCCTCCGCCATCCTCGGGATCATCGCCTCCTTCGGCCTTGCCTTCATCGCCTCGCGCAAACTGACCGGGCCGCTTCGCGAGCTCGCCGCCAAGGCCCGCCGCATCGAGCACGGCGATTTCGACCAGCGGGTCGAGGAGACCCAGGCAGACGAGGTGGGGGTGCTCGCCACCTCCTTCAACACCATGGCCCAGGCCCTCCAGGACCGGGACCGGATCATCACCAGGAAGACCAGCGACCTGCAGGATCTCAACGAGCAGCTGGAGAAGAAGGTCTCCGACCGTACCTCCGCCCTCACCATGGAGATGGGGAGGCTCGAGGCGGTGCTGACCTCCCTGGCCGAAGGGGTCGTGGTGACCGACCGCGACAACCAGGTGGTGCTCTACAACCCGGCCGCCCAGGAGATGTTCGGGCTGGTCCCCCACCGGGTGATCGGGCAGGCGATCGAGAAGGTCTGCCAGCTCGGCGGTTTCGAGGGGCTGATCGGGAGGATCCGCGAGCTGCACGACCCCGAGGCATGGGGAGGGAGCAGCGTGGACCTCACCGTGCGGGGGAAACCGTTCAAGATCTACCTCTGCTCCCTCAACGACGACCAGGAGGGGTTCGGCGGCATCGTCATCTCCATGAGGGACGTGAGCGTGGAGCAGCAGGTGGACCGGATGAAGACCGACTTCATCTCCACCGTCTCGCATGAGCTGAAGACCCCGCTCACCTCCATGAAGGGGTCGCTCCAGCTCCTTTTGAACCGCGGCAAGTGGCTGACCGATACCGAGCGGCAGCTTTTGACGGTATGCTTCCGGAACACCCAGCGGCTTATCCGCCTCATCAGCGACATCCTCGACATCTCCGGGATCGAGTCGGGCGGGATGCTCTTCACCTTCCGTCCGCTGGCCTTGGGCGAGGTGGCGGTCTACGCGGTCGAGGAGATCAAGTCCTACGCCATGAGCCGCGGGATCACCATCGTCAACACGGTCGGCGAGCACCTCCCGCACGTCTACGGCGACAGCGACCGCCTCATCCAGGTGATGACCAACCTCCTTTCCAACGCGGTGAAATTCTCGCCGGAGGGGAAGGTGGTGATGGTGACCGCCGAGCGGGAGGGGAACTACGTGGTGGTATCGGTGGCCGACCGCGGCAAGGTGATCGAGCCCAAAGACCGCGAAAAGCTTTTCAAGAAATTCCAGCAGATCAGGGGAACCGAGCGGCAGAAGGGGGGGACCGGACTGGGCCTCGCCATCTGCAAGGAAATCGTGGACCGCCATCACGGGCGGATCTTCTACACGGCAGCCAAGGAGTTTGGCAACACCTTCAGCTTCACGGTGCCGGTCATGGGGGAAACCGATGGACAGGGATAGGATACTCATCGTGGATGACGAGGCGGACATCGCCCTCATCCTCAAACTTCAGCTGGAGGACGCGGGTTACCAGACGGTGAGGGCCCGCGACGGGGTGGAGGCGCTGGAGACCCTGGAGAAGGAGGCCTTCTCGCTCATCCTTTTGGACATCAAGATGCCCCGCATGGACGGGCTCGAGGTGCTCGGCAGGATCGGGGGGGAGAAGGTCCCGGTGGTGATGATGACCGCCCACGGCTCCGAGGACATCGCGGTCGACGCCATGAAGAAGGGGGCGCTCGACTACATCTCCAAGCCGTTCGAGACCGAGGACATGCTCCAGAAGGTCAAGCGCGCCATCGCCCAGGACCGGACCCGGAAGGAGAAGGAGAGCCTGGCCCGCCAGCTGGACGAGGAGCGCCTCAAGATGCAGGCGGTTCTCCACGGGATGGCCGACCTCCTTCTGGCGGTGGACTGCGAGGGGAGGATCATCACCGCGAGCCGCCAGGCGGCCAAGGTGCTCTGCGACGGCGGCTGCGTGCTCACCGGCCAGATCCTCGAGGATGTGCTGAGGGCCGAGGTGGCGGGGGGTGAGCTCCCGAGCCGGACCGTTCTCAGGACCGGCGAGCCCTGCCTCGACGTGGCCTACACCATGAGGGCGGGGACCAGGGACATCCCGGTCCTCTCCTCGGCGGCCCCCCTGCGAAACAGCGCCGGCGAGGTGGTGGGGAGCGTCGAGATCATCCGCGACATCTCCAAGCTCAAGGAACTCGAGCAGGAGAAGGAGGATTTCGTCTCCATGCTCTCCCACGACCTCAAGTCCCCCATCACCGCGGTGGTCGGCTCCATCGACCTCGTGCGCGAGGCGAAGCTCGGGCCGGTCAACGGCGAGCAGGTGGAGTACCTCGAGGCGGCGGTGGAGTCGTGCGAGGAGATGGTGGAGATGATCGACACCCTGCTCGGCATCCACAAGTTCGAGGCCGGCAAGATGCGGCTCCAGTTCCGCGAGGAGAACCTCTCCCTTCTGGCGGCCAAGGCGGTGGCCAAGGCGCAGCCGGTGGCCCAGCGCGGCGAGATCAAGCTCTTCGCCACCGCGCCCGTCGATCTCCCCTCGGTCTCCGTCGACCGGAGCGCCATCAACCGCGTACTGGGGAACCTCCTCTCCAACGCGGTGAAGTTCACCCCGCAGCGTGGCGAGATCGAAGTGGCGCTCGATCTGGTGGAAGACGTGGCGGCGGTGGTCGGCGAGATCCCGCCGGAGAGCTACCAGGAGCGGGCGCTCCCGAAGGAAGGGGCCTTCGTGCGGATGCAGGTGCGGGACACCGGGGTGGGGATCCCGGAGGAATCGCTGGGGACCATCTTCGACCGTTTCGTGCAGGCGAGGAACCGGCGGCTCGGCAAGACCCGGGGAACCGGCCTGGGGCTGGCCTTCTGCCGCAAGGCGGTGGACGCCCACAACGGCTTCATCTGGGCCAAGAGCAAGCTCGGCGAGGGAAGCGTCTTCACCATCATCCTCCCCGCCCTGCCGGAGGAGCCGGAGGAATAAACCAAACCAAGGTCAGAGGCATTAGAACGCGGATGACGAAAAATTTACAGGGCAAAAGCCTGAGACCAAAGTCAAAGATATTAGAACGCGGATGACGCGGATTGAACGGATCTACGCGGATACTGCCAAACCTTAAAACAGTAGGGTGGCCACCCCGTGCCCACGCGGATCTGACTGCGAATAACGCTCTTAGAGTTAACCCCTAAAAGCAGAATATACCCTCGCCCCTCCCCCAACCCGTCCGGCAAAAGGTCCCCTCCCCTTCAAGGGGAGGGACAGGGTGAGGATGGGGTCCCCAGAGCATCCTCTGTCATAAAGATAGAGACCTCTAAAAAAATATTCTCATAATCACACTTTGTGTAGTAATATCTATGGTACGCTTTAGCAGACGGCAGATACGTTAACTTCCAGACAGAGTAGCAATCTGGTGCTCACAGCGCTTGAGGGCGGGCAGATCCCCTCCTCTGTGTTTCATGTTATCGTTTCTATCTGATATGGCCGGGGGCGACCATGACAAAGCAGAGCGACGGAAGCTATAGGGAACTTTTCGACGGGAACCCGCAGCCGATGCTGGTACTGTGCGGGGGAAACGGCAGGGTGCTGACTGCCAATCGCGCCGCCATCTCCCTTTACGGCTATGGCCGCGAAGAACTTCTGGACCGCACCCTGCGCCAGCTCACCGCCGATGACGGCGCCATTCCTCCCGGTAGCGGCGACCGTTTCTCCTCGGACCGCCACCGGAAAAAAGACGGCACCCTCTTCGGCGTCGAGCTCAGCTGGCACTCCACCACCTTCGACGGGGAACCGGCAGAACTGGTCACCATCGGCGAGGCACGCAAGGAGCGGGTCGCCGACCTCGAGCGCCAGGTGGCCGAGCGCGCCGCCGAGCTCAACTCCTCCCAGCGCGAGCTGGAAACCTTCTGCTACTCCCTCTCCCACGATCTCAAGGCCCCCATCCGCCACATCGACGGCTTTTCCAAGGCCATCCTGGACGACTTCTCGGAGCAGCTCGACCCGCAGGCGCGCGAGTACCTGGTCCGGATCGGGCAGTCCGCCGCCAAGATGTCGCAGCTCCTCGAGGCGGTCGGGCAGCTCGCCCGGGTCTCCCGTGCCGAGCTCGACCGGCAGCCGGTGAACCTGAGCGTCCAGGCGCAGATCTTCCTCTTGGGGCTCAAGCACCGCTTCCCCGAGCGCCCGGTGGAGATCGAGGTCGAGGAAGGGGTGAACGTGCAGGCCGATCCGCGGCTCGCCCGCCAGCTGGTGGAGATCCTTTTGGACAACGCCTGGAAGTTCTCCTCCAAGACCGACCGCGCCCGGATCGAGTTCGGGGTCACCGTGAAGGAGGGGGAAAGGGTCTGTTTCGTGCGCGACAACGGCGCAGGATTTGACATGGTCTACGCGGAAAAGCTATTCTCCGTGTTCCACCGGCTGCACCGCGCCGACGAGTTCGAAGGAAGCGGCGTGGGGCTTGCGGTGGCCCAGCGGATCGTCCGCCGCCACGGCGGGAGGATCTGGGCGGAGAGCTCACCCGGCCAAGGCGCCACCTTCTATTTCACCCTTCCCACACCGCACTGACGAAGACAAGGCAGCACGATGTCCAAACTCCTGAAGGTCCTACTGGTCGAAGATTCCCCTGAAGACGGCATGCTCCTTCTGCGCGAGCTCAAGCGCGGCGGATACCAGCCCCAGCACCGCCGGGTCGAGAGTTCCACCCAGATGCGGGAAGCGCTGAAGGCGGACACCTGGGACGTCATCCTCTCCGATTACCATCTCCCGGGCTTCGACGCGCTCGGGGCCCTGCGCGTGCTCCACGACAGCGGGCACGACCTCCCCTTCATCATCATCTCCGGCAAGATCGGCGAGGACCTGGCGGTCGCCGCCATGAAGTCCGGCGCCCACGACTACCTCATGAAGGACAACCTGACCCGCCTCATCCCGGTGGTGGAGCGGGAACTCAGGGAGGCGTCCGAACGGAGGGTGCACCGGATCACCCAGGAAGAGGTGGTGCGGGCCAAGGCCGAGTGGGAGGCGGTCTTCAACGCGGTATCCGACCTGATCTTCATCACCGATTCCGAGGGGATCGTCGAGCGGTGCAACCGCAGGGCGAGCGACTACTTCGGCGGTTACGGCCAGGTGCTCGGGAGATGGATCGACACCATCTTCTTCGGTGAGGGGGAACCGGCGCAGAAGGTCTTCCGCTTCGTGCACATGATGGGAAACGAGATCGAGGAGGACGTCACCTTCCCGAACCTCAAGGGGTGGTACAACGTGGCGAGCTACCCGATGCAGTTCGAGCACGGCAGAAGCGGCTACGTCTTCATCATCAAGGACATCACCAAGAGGCGCGAGGTCGAGGAGGAAAAGCGGACCACCGACCGCGAGCTCCTCACCATGTACGCGGTCGCCTTCAAGCTCAAGTACACCCAGGGGCTCGCCAAGCTGACCGGCGAGCTCCTCTTCCAGCTGCACAACATGCTGCAGATGGAGTTCTCCTTCATCCATCTCTACCGCAAGGAGCGGCTGGTCATGCAGGGCTCGCTGGGGCTCTCCGGCGGCATGGACGCCGCCATGAGATCGCTTCCCAAGACGAGCCAGTGGAGCGTTCTCACCCAGAAGGGAAAGCCGTTCGAAGGAAACGGCGCCGACGACCGGTTCCCACCCAGGGCGCGGATCGAGGGGCAGGAGATGGGGGTTCATTCCTGGTGCTGCGTGCCGATCATGGTCGGCCAGGAAGTGGTCGGGGCCATGACGGTCGGGACCCGCTCCGAGCGCGTGTTCAATCCCCGCGAAGTCTTCCTCCTCTCCTCCATCGCCGGGCAGTACGCGGTCCTCGTGGAGAACTACAACCTGTACGACCAGATGAAGGAGAAGGCCGACGAGCTCTACCGGAGCAAGGAAGAGCTGAAGGTCAACCTGCAGAAGGTGAAGAGGGCCAACATCGAGCTCGGGAGGCTCAACACCGCCAAGAACAACTTCATCGGGATCGCCTCCCACGAGCTGAAGACGCCGATCACCTCCATCATGGGGGGGGCCGAGTTCCTGCTGAAGTACTCCGGCCTGCAGATGACCCCGGAACAGCAGAGCATCCTCGCCTCCGTGTACGAAGGGGCCGTGCAGCTCAGAAAGCTCGTCGAGGACCTCCTCTCCATCTCCCGGATCGAGACCCAGGGGAGCAACCCGCAGAAGCGCCCCGTCAACCTCGTGCAGCTCGCCCGCGAGGCGCACGACCTCTTCATCCTTCCCCTCTCCGAGCGGCACATCGCCGTCAACGTATCCGGAGACGAGAGCCCGGTCCCGGTCGACGAGGCGTTCGCGTTATTGGCCGTGAAGAACCTTTTGGAGAACGCCATCAAGTTCACCCCCGACGGCGGGACGGTGGTTTTGAGCGGGAAGCAGGTCAAGTCCAACCAGGTGAAGGGCATGGCGAAGACCCTCAAGCACTTCTACGGCAACTTCCCGGCCAACCTGGCCCAGACCGACAACTACTACCTTTTCCAGGTGAAGGACTCCGGGATCGGGATCCCCGAAGAAGAGCGGATGCGGATCTTCGACAAGTTTTACGGCGTGGGCGAGATCGAGCACCACACCTCCGGCACCACCGCCTTCATGAGCAAAGGGAGCGGCCTGGGGTTGTCCATCGTCCGCGGCATCATGGAAGTCCACCAGGGCGCCGTCTGGGTCGAAAGCGAAGAAGGGAAAGGGAGCACCTTCTTCCTCCTCTTCCCCGTCTGAAAAGGCAAAGTCAAAGGCGATGGAACGCGGATTAAAATAATCCCCTCGCCCTCCGGGAGAGGGTGGCCGAAGGCCGGGTGAGGGAGGTTTTCGTTTCAACCAGAGTCAAAGGCATTAGAACGCGGATGACGCGGATTGAGCGGATCTACACGGATACTGCAACACCTTTTAAGGATAAAGCCACAACTAAGAAGGCAAAACCGGGAACAAGGTCCCCTCCCCTTCAAGGGGAGGGACAGGGTGAGGATGGGGTACCCCTAAAAGGATTAAGGTTTAATCCGCGTAAATCCGCCCAATCCGCGTCATCCGCGTTCGATTCGCCTTGTCCTCCATTTCCATGTAAACTTCAACCATGCCCCCAGCCATCCGCCTTCATGAGATAACCAAGACCTACGGCGACTTCACCGCCGTCAACCGCTTCAACCTCGAAGTCGAGCGCGGCACCGTCTTCGGTCTCTTAGGCCCCAACGGCGCCGGCAAAACCACCCTGATCAAGATCCTCACCACCCTCATGCGCCCGAGCTCAGGCGACGCCTACGTCGAAGATCACAGCGTCACCACCGCCGGCAAAAACGTCCGCAGCGTCATCGGCGTCGTCCCCCAGGAAAACAACCTCGACCGCTACCTGACCGCCCGTGAGAACCTGATCCTCCACGCGCGCCTGCACGGGATGCCCTCCTCCCAGTACAACCCGCGCATCGACGAGCTCCTGGAGATGACCGGTCTCGCCGGGCGCCAGAAAGACTTCCCCGACACCTTCTCCGGCGGGATGCAGCGCCGCCTGATCGTCGCCCGCGCCCTCGTGCACGAGCCCCGCGTCCTCTTTTTGGACGAGCCCACTACCGGCCTCGATCCCCAATCCCGCCGCGGCGTGTGGGATTATATCCGGGGGCTTAGGAAGACCATGACCGTCTTTTTGACCACCCACTACATGGACGAAGCCGACAGCCTCTGCGACCGGATCATGATCATGGACCACGGCGTCTCCTTAGCCGACGGCACCGCCGCCCAGCTGAAGGAAGCCTTCTCAAGGGCCCACGTGTACGAAGTCGAGTTCAGGGAGAACAGTGAAGAATACGAAGCCGTGATCCGCGCCCTCCCCTTCGTGAGATCCGTCGAAAAAGTGGAAGAAACCTACAAGATAACGTTAGAGAGCGAGCGCTACATAAAGCAGCTGATGGACGCGTTGTCAGGTGCCGAGATACGGAAGATCTGTCTAAAAGAACCGACCCTGGAAGACGTCTTCATCTCCCTCACAGGAGAGAAGATACGAGAGTAAGGTGAAAACCATGGAACGCGGATTAAATATACCCTCGCCCTCCGGGAGAGGGTGGCCGAAGGCCGGGTGAGGGAGGTTTTCGTTTCAACCCAAAGTCAAAGGCATTAGAACGCGGATGACGCGGATTGAGCGGATCAACGCGGATATTGCAACACCTATTTAAGGTTAAAGCCACAACCAAAGAGACCAAGCCGGGACAAGGTCCCCTCCCCTTCAAGGGGAGGGACAGGGTGAGGATGGGGTAACCCTGAAAGATTTAAAGCATTATCCGCGAAAATCCGCCCAATCCGCGTCATCCGCGTTCAAAAGGTTTTACCGAGGCGATATATGTTCAAAGGAGCCATCTCAATCTGGGGCCGCGACATGCTGGTGCTACGCCGGAGCATCCTCTCCGAGCTGATCGCCGTCGTCGCCTACCCCCTCACCCTCTACCTCGCCTTCGGCTACGGCCTCAAAGGCTACATCAACGCCGTCAACGGCGTCCCCTACTCCCTCTTCATCGCCCCCGGCCTCATCACCATGACCGCCGTCAACGCCGCCTTCGACGAATCCGCCTGGAGCATGTGGTTCCACCGCCGCGTCCAGCGCACCATCGAGGAATACCGCACCACCCCGGTCACCGTGTACGACATCGTCATCGGCAAGATCTTCTCCGGCTTCTCCCAGGGCTCCATCAAAGGCGCCGTCGTCTTCCTGGTCATCGCCCTCATGACCCCCTTCCGGATCGACTACGCCCACCTCCCGCTCTACCTTTTGGTGATCGCCATCTCCTCCATGACCTTCTCCTGCCTGGGCACCATCTGCGGGACCGTCATCGACAAGCCCGAGAACATAGGCCGCGTCAACTCCGTCATCATCGTCCCCCTGATCTTCATGGCCGGCATCTTCTTCCCCCTCTCCTCCTATCCGGGAGTGGTCCTCCCCTTCATAAAGCTGTTGCCGACCACCGCCATCTTCGAAGGCGCCCGCGACGCCCTCCTCTTCGGCACCGTCCCCCTCCCCTACCTGCTGAACCTCGTCCTAACCGCCGCCCTCCTCTTCGCAGTCGCCGTGTACACCTTCAACGACAAAATGTCCGAATAGCCGAAAGCCACGAAATTATACCTATACCCTCGCCCCTTTAGGGGAGAGGGTGCCCCGAAGGGGCGGGTGAGGGAAGTTTCACTCACCTCCCCCACCAATCTCAAAGAGCCTGATACTCCCGTTTCCACCCGTAAACTCACCAGTCCGCGATTATTCTTGAGTTATAAACCCCTTTCATAGTAATCTTTGCTTTAAACTTCTACCCTGGTCATCAGCCACCCAGAAGGGGTGAGCCGGATGAGAGAGCGCTCCTGTTGCAGAGCCAGAACCTTTGGCGTGAATACCATTCCCTGCCCAAGTCTATGAGCCCCCCGCCGCATGCCGCGCCATCCAGGACGACATTGGAGAAAATAGATGGCTGAAGAGTTTGTGCCCAAATGGATAGCCTGGGAAACTACCCAGCGCTGCAACCTCAAATGCGTCCACTGCCGCTGCTCCTCCGAGCTGACCTCGTCCGAGGGGGATTTCACCACTGAAGAAGGCAAAAAGCTGATCAAGGAGATCTCCGAGTTCTCCAAGCCCGTCATGGTCCTCTCCGGCGGCGAACCGCTGATGAGACCCGACATCTTCGAACTTGCCGAATACGGCACCTCCCTGGGCCTGCGCATGTGCATGGCCACCAACGGCTCGCTCGTCACCGACGAAGTCTGCGAGAAGATGAAGAAAGCCGACATCAAGATGGTGTCGCTCTCCCTGGACGGCTCCACCGCCGAGGGCCACGACAACTTCCGCCAGAGCCCGGGCTCCTTCGAAGGCGTCATGCGCGCCGCCGAACTCTTCAGAAAGCACGGCCAGAAGTTCCTGATCAACTCCTCCTTCACCAAAAGAAACCAGAACGACATCGCCGCCACCTTCAAGCTGGCCAAGTCCGTCGGTGCCACCGCCTGGTACATGTTCATGATCGTCCCCACCGGCCGCGGCGAAGAGATCATGAACGAGCTGATCTCCAAGGAAGACTACGAAGAGATCCTCGACTGGCACTACCACCAGGAGAAGATGGAAGACGACATCCTCATGCGTCCGACCTGCGCGCCGCACTACTACCGGATCGTGCCGCAGAAAGCCAAAGCCGAAGGCGAGAAGTTCGAGCGCCGCTCCTTGACCTTCAGCACCGGCGGCGGCAAAGGATGCATCGCCGCCCAGACCATCTGCCTCATCGACTGCTTCGGCAACCTGAAGCCCTGCAGCTACTTCCACCGCACCGCCGGGAACGTGAAAGTCACCCCGTTCCGCGAGCTGTGGGAAAACAGCGAGATCTTCAAAGATCTGCGGAACTTCAAAGCCTACAAAGGCAAGTGTGGCCAGTGTGAGTACATCAACGTCTGTGGCGGCTGCCGCGCGAGAGCCGATGCCGTCCATGGCGACTACATGGAAGAAGAACCGTTCTGCAACTACGTCCCCATCAAGGTACAGCGCGAGCAGGGGGATAAATAAAAACAACAACTCAGAACGCGGATGACGCGGATTGAGCGGATCAACGCGGATTAACCTAAATGCTTTTTGGTTACCCCCAAAGCTTTAGGTTTGTCCCTCAAGCTTTTGGTGTAACCCAAAGCCTTGGTTTAATCCGCGTAAATCCGTAAAATCCGCGTCATCCGCGTTCCAGGTTGTGATTTTACGGTTAGTTTGATCCGCCTTTATCCGTAGTTTCCGTGTCATCCGTGTTCTATCGGTTTTGAATTTGGTTTATATCCGCTGTTATCGTTTCTACCAAGGAGGATTCAATGAATACTAGATTTCTCGACGCCTGTTGGGGGAAGCCCGTTGACGTAGTACCCGTATGGCTGATGCGTCAGGCTGGCCGTTACCTTCCCGACTACATGCGCGTTCGTTCCACCTGCACCTTCCTCGAACTCTGCAAAACCCCCGAGCTGGCCTGCGAAGTAACCGTCCAGCCGGTCGACATCCTCGGCGTCGATGCCGGTATCCTCTTCTCCGACATCCTGACCCCGATCGAGCCGATGGGGATGAAACTCGACTTCACCCCCGGCCCCGTCTTCGAGAAGCCGATCCGCACCATGGCCGACGTCGAAGCCCTCAAGATCCCGAAGATGGAGACCGACGTCCCCTACGTGCTCGAGGCCGTGAAGCTTATCCGCAAGGCCCTGGCCACCAAGGTTCCCCTGATCGGCTTCGGCGGCGCCCCTTTCACCCTCGCCTGCTACATGGTTGAAGGCAAAGGCTCCAAAGACTTCGCCGCCCTGAAGAAGATGATGTACGCCGAGCCCGACGTGTACGCCGCCCTGATGGAGAAGATCACCACCATGGACATGGAGTACCTGAACGCCCAGATCGCCGCCGGTGCCCAGGCCATCCAGATCTTCGACACCTGGGGAGGCATGCTCTCCCCCGCCGACTACGAGCGTTACGTCCTCCCCTATACCCAGCGCCTGATCAATGGCCTGAACCGGACCAACGTCCCCGTCATCCACTTTGTAAAAGGCGCCGGCACCATGCTCGAGATCGTGAAGCAAGCCGGAGGCGACGTCATGGGCCTCGACTGGCACATCAACCTCGGCAAAGCCCGTGACATCCTCGGCGACATGGCCGTCCAGGGCAACCTCGACCCGACCGTATTGTTCGCTCCGAAAGAAATCATCGAGCGCGAAGTAAAGCGAGTGCTCGACGAAAACGCCGGCCGCCCCGGCCTGATTTTCAACCTGGGCCACGGCATCCTCCCGACAGTCCCCCCCGAAAACGCGATCTACATGGTAGACTGCGTCCACCGACTCTCGCAGAAATAAGCGCTTAAACCAAACGGGCGGCCCAAAAGGCCGCCCTTTTTTTTGCGTACTTTGTTCGCGTGCCAATACTGCTTGGGGATTACACCTACATTTTGTCTTGCAAATAACAATAGGTTTGTTCTAATCTGCACCACTGAGCTTTACGAAACCAGAGTGCTCACCACAGATAGGCGTACAAGTGAGCAGCAGCATACCTGGAACTGTTACTGGTGGAGGGGCAAGGAGGGCGGAGTAATGAGGGCAGCAGTAACGCCGACATTCAAGTATGATGGACTGGGTGTGCCTATCATCAAAACGGAGAGAATGGAGAGTATTACCTCGACAATTGTACGATTGGTGGAACCCGGCTACTCTTATCACAGTCCTAATGTCCCGATCCTCGGAATACTATCTCACCTCAGTGAGATACGGCTCATTCAGCTCGAACTCCAAAATCTTGGTTTTATCGGTGATAAGAAGATTCGCGGCAAGATGTCACCTAAACAGAATAAAATCTTCATAGATCATGGACTTGCCTCAAGTGAAGAATACGAACACCTTTTCCGAATGACGGCAGCCCACGAGTTAGGCCATTGGGTATTACATCGCAAGGTTCCGTCGGTAAACGCCAGTGAAATTATCGATACCGACGCAGAAGTTGAGGGAAGCCTTAATCATCACAACCAAAGGCTAGCATGGCTTGAACGACAAGCTAAAGCTTTTGCCGCTTCACTGCTTTTGCCAAGAGAGGAGTTCACAAAACTCGCACGAGGCTTGATGGTGACCATGAACTGCCACCACCCAGATGGCAAGTTTTATCTAAGCTTCCGCAACCAAAGGTCCTATATCGACTTCAAACAACAACTGTCAAAGTGGTTTGGTGTTTCAGATACTGCAATAGAAATTCGTCTTCACAAATTAAATCTTGTAGAGAACGATTTGAAGGTGCAATCGGTTGGACAGATTTTAAAGAAAGCGATCCAGTAGCACGTTGATGTTTAGCGCTACGGTAGCAAACGCGAAGGCTGAGGGCACTATGAAAAAGAAGGCCAGTCCGAAATTTGAAACGAACGTGCAGTATACAGCAGGTTGCGTCTGAACTTGTTAGCCACGACGTTGAGCGAGTTAGTAAGAGTAATTTACCAGCATAACGGTCGATTTCTCTGTGTTCTCCGGATGCGGTTGTGGGGGGACCCCAAAGGCGTTTGTCACATCCTTACTAGGGAAACGCCCGGGAACCCTGGGCCTTCACCTCGCCCCCTCCCAAGTGTACAGTACCCTAAATACCAATTTGAGAAGGTCTCATGGACAAAATTAAAACCATTCTTGAAAGGGGATATTTCCCTGTTCAACTCCCTCCGGCCTTTATTACGACTAGCCTTGCCAATAAATATTCCGAAATTATGACTGCATGGTCAGCAAGAAACCTTACCTATAATAAGATAGGCAGGTGTCGTATTGAACCGTTTTCAGTAGCGAGGTCCAACTATAACAGAAGAGTAACTGGAATCGTAAACCCTATACCATTTATTTATTTGGTGAAAAATATTGCTGTGCATTGGAGTAAAATACAAAATCATTATAGTAGAGGGAGGATTTCCCTTAGTCGTCCGAAGCTAGCACGTGGATTAAGATCTATAGAAATCACCAAATTCAATGAACTATATGAACAAAAAATACTTAAATCTACAGGCTACAGATTTGCGTTATTGACAGATATTTCGAGATTCTTCCCGTCAATTTATACCCACAGTATTCCATGGGCAATTCACGGTAAAGATGCTGCTAAACAAAATCAAAAGAATTACACTGACGCTTTCTTTGGCAACGTACTTGACGTATGTTCTATGCGTATACAAGACTTTCAGACCATTGGGTTGCCTATCGGGCCAGATACCTCTCATATTATCGCTGAAATTATCGGTGTTTCTATTGATATTGGACTTAGACAGAAGCTAGGACGCTCGCTTGCTGGTTTCAGGTATGTTGATGATTTCTGCTTCTTTTTTGAAAAACGTGAAGAGGCAGAGGAAGCTCTAACCGAGCTTGCAAGAATAATTAGCTCTTTTGAACTTCAAATCAATCCGAATAAAACTAAGGTCATAGAGATAAGGGACCTAGTCAGGGAATCGTGGAAATTTAAAGTAAAAGGTCTAACAATTTCAGACGATGTCAAATCTCAAAGAGATGATGTTCATCAATTTTTTGAGAACATATTCAGTCTTGAAATAAAGCTAGGTGATGAGAGCATAGTCAAGTATGCACTTAAGGTTTTGTCCACACGAATCATCAAAAAACAAAATTGGAAAACATTTCAGGCATATTTACTCAAATGTGGCTACACATTCCCGAACACACTCCAGGTTATCGCTAACATCCTGATTACCTATAAACACCACAACTATGATATAGACAACAAAGCAATAAGTAGGTTTTGTACTGGGGTGATTAAAAAGCACTCCGTTCTGGATGGACACAGTGAGGTGGCATGGGCCCTTTGGATTTTAAAAGAGTTATCACTTGATATTGATGATGATACGTTTCGCATCTTAGAAGATAATACAAGCTCTGTTTGCCTGCTTCTAGCAATTTCACTGCTTAAAACTAAAAATAGATTAAAGCTAATAAGAAGTGGATTCTTTGATAAGTACGGAACACAAAAATCCTTGTATGGGGATAACTGGTTGATAGCCTATGAAGCAGGTAAGGCTGGATGGATAAGGGGTGGAGACCAGTCACATATAGAGAGCGACCCTTTTTTTTCATCTCTTCTCTCTGAAAATATTTCTTTTTTCAACATCCATGCTAAGTTAAAGCCAATTTTTGATTTTAAAGATCCGAATGGCCAACTCGACGATATCTTCACTTCTGACGAGGATATCAACAAGTATTTCGATTTTGATGACGAAGATGAGGAATATTTCGATACCGATAAATCAGACCACGACGAGGACGAAGACGAAGAAAATGACGAAAACGATGACGGTAGCGGAAGCGATCCTTTCTCCTTCGACCCATTTTAACGGGAGCCTTGGGGGGGGGGCTCAATCTTGATATTTCTTAATCCTGAAGCCGAAGCCGGTCAAGAAGCAAGACCTGATAATCATCTAAAAGGCACCTCCTGGCATAGCAAGAGGCGGTTAACTTCCTGATATGCTGTTACCGAAACGCCAATTTCGTAACCCTCAGGAGGTGCCCGATGAAACTGTACTCTGGAATCGATCTTCATTCAACCAGCAGTTATCTTGCCATCATTGATGGCAAAGGGAAACGCATCTACAACGAGAAACTGCCAAATGACTTACCGACTCATTCAGCGGCTTGAGTTGTTCAGTGGGACCCTACAAGGAGTCGTTGTCGAGTCGACCTATAACTGGTATTGGCTCGTTGATGGTTTGATGGCAGCTGGCTTTGCCGTACACCTGGCAAATCCATCTGCCATCCAGAAATACAAAGGTTTAAAGCATGCAGACGATAAGCATGATGCCTTTTGGCTTGCCGAAATGCTGCGACTCGACATACTCCCTGAAGGTTATATTTACCCGAAGGAGGAACGGCCCATTCGTGATCTTCTGCGAAAACGAAGCCACTTGAACCTTCCGAGGGGTCAGGTCCGGAATCGGACATCTCGCGAACTTCCGAGAGGGCAGGACTTGACATCACCTGAAAGGACTACTGAGGGTCTGGACATGGACAAAGGGAGCTTCTAAGCGGACGTACTAGAGACTGCGGGGAGGGACAACGCTGGTAACTTATGTAACTTATTAATGTTGCAGGAGTGCTCTGGTGTCGCCGCAACCCTCACGTTAGCTGAGAGAAGACGAGATGAGGTAACGTTAGTGGGGCAGCGGATGTGAAAGTAACACTTGAGGGCCGTCCGGGATTGTACACCTCGCGTTGTTACTTCAGTTGACTGTCTTTGCTACCTCTCCGATTGTAGAGCGCGGCGGCCTTCAGTTTCTTTTCGAGCTCTGCTTGGCAGGCAACACAATATCTCACTCCCGGCAGGGCTTTTCGGCGCGCTTCCGGGATAGCAACCTCACATTCGTCACAATGAGTCCGGCTCTCGCCAGCCGGTAATCGGCTCTTAGCTAATGCGACGGCGGATTCGACAGTGGCATCTATCTGTTCCTGCACCGCCCCGTCTCTAGACCAACCAACTGCCATCACTGGCTCCTTTTATTCTCGGTCAGGAAGGTCGCTTGGTTTTCCCTCTCAAGGGGTGGACCGAACAACCATCTTATTATAGCCCTTCGGCATGGAACCGGGTGTTGAAGTTGATATCTCGGAGTATTCCCGAATAGCTACTTGGAGCTTGAAGGGGCTTGAAACTGCTCTAAGGTGTCGAGCGCCATGGTAATTTGCCAGTTTGAAGGGGGTTGTCGCCAACCGAATTTTCCACCCCCGTCGCCAGCCTAATTTTCCAGTTTGGCTGCAACCGTCGCCAACCTCATTTTCCACTTAGCGATC
>NZ_BLXW01000034.1:0-57023 GCF_054784495.1 Geomonas sp. Red276 | reverse complement strand
CTGACTGGAACTGGAAACGATTCTTCACGGCAGCCTCCTCGGATGGAATGTGCCGTGATTATATGAACCACCTACGACGTAATATGTCGCGCTTGTCTTCCAGCGGAAGATTGGCGCTAATCAGGAAAGGCTTTGGGGGAAAGGCCAAGGCTTTTAGGCACGGGTAACGTCTTGAGGGAGAGGCTAAAGGAACACCGGTGGGGGAGTTAGTCATGAAGAGGACGATTTCGGTAGTGGTGGTGTTGTTGCTGGCAGTGGCGTCGGGTCTTGCGGTCCGCGCCCTTATCTTTGGCGAAGGGGCCTCGCCGGTCCCGTCGGCGGCGGAAGCCTCCGGGATCAGGGTGTATTCGGCCGAGAAAAAGGGGTACGTAATGAGCCAGGAGGTCGTCAAAACCAAGGAAGAATGGAAAAAAAGCCTTACAGCTGAGCAGTATCACGTGCTGAGGGAGAAGGGGACCGAGCGCCCCTTCACCAACAAGTACGCGAACAACCACGAGCACGGCATCTACCGCTGCGCCGGGTGCGGCCTCGATCTCTTCCGCTCCGAGGATAAGTTCGAGTCCGGGACCGGATGGCCGAGCTTCACCGCCCCGATCGCGAAGGAGAACATCAAGACGGCGGTGGACCGGAGCTTCTTCACCACCAGGACGGAGGTGATGTGCCGGCGCTGCGGCGGTCACCTGGGGCATGTCTTCGATGATGGGCCGAAACCGACTGGACTGCGCTACTGCATGAATTCGGCGGCGCTTCAGTTCGTGGCGACCAAGTAGGTAGATATCTCCCATATCCCCCCGCCCCTTTAGGAGAGAGGGGCAGGGGGGAGGGAGGTTTTAAAGGCTTCCCTCACCCGGCCTTCGGCCACCCTCTCCCCCAATGGGGGCGAGGGTATAATGAAGGGCCTTTGGCCACGCGGGCTCATGCGGGCTCATGCGGGCTCATGCGGGCTCATGCTGGCTCATGCTGGCTCATGCGGGCTCATGCTGGCGGCGGGGAATGACGGGACAGGGAGGAGTGGGGTATGAGACGAGCTTGGTGGCCACTTTTGGCCGTTTGCGTTTTTGCTCTTTCGGTCGCGGGAACCGCTTTCGGCGCCACCGCGGCTAAAACGGGGGGGCAGCTTCAAAAGGCCACCTTTGCCGGTGGCTGCTTCTGGTGCATGGAACATCCTTTTGACGAGCTTCCCGGCGTGGTGTCGGTTACCTCCGGCTACACCGGGGGGAGCACGAAGAATCCCACCTACGAGGAGGTCTCGGCAGGGGGCACCGGCCACGCGGAGTCGGTCGAGGTGCTCTACGATCCGACGAAGATCAGCTACCAGCAGCTTTTGACCCGCTACTGGCACAACATCGATCCCACGACGAAGGACGCGGAGTTCTGCGATCACGGACACCAGTACCGGAGCGCGATCTTCTACCACAACGAAGAGCAGCACCGCCTGGCCCTGAAGTCCAAGCAGGATCTCGAACGGGGCAAGCCGTTCAAAGGGGAGATCGTCACCGAGATCGTGCCGGCGGGGCCCTTCTACCCCGCCGAGGAGTACCACCAGCACTACTACAAGAAGAACCCGATCCGCTATCACTACTACCGTTTCGCCTGCGGCAGGGACCAGCGGCTGAAGGCGTTGTGGGGTGATTTGGCCGGAAAATGACCTCCACTTCGGAGAGGTGACATGAAGAACAGGGAGATCGCCCGCATCTTTGCCGACATCGCCAACATCATGGAGGTACAGGAGGGGAATCCCTTCAAGGTGAGGGCCTACCGAAAGGCTTCCCTGAACCTGGAGGGGCTGAACCGCGACCTGGCCGAGATGTCGCACAAGGAGATCCTGGAGATCCCCGGGGTGGGAAAGGACCTGGCCTCCCTCATCGAGGAATACCTCTCCGTCGGCTCCATCGCCGCGTACGAGCGGCTGAAGGAGAGTATCCCCGCCGGGGTTTTCTCGCTGCTCGCCGTTCCCGACCTCGGACCCAAAACCGCCCGGCATATCTACGACACCCTGGGGATCACCAGCCTCGAGGAATTGGAGGAGGCCGCCCGCGAGCACCGGCTGGCGGGAATCCGTGGTATCGGCCCGAAGAGCGAGGAGAATATCCTGAAAGGGATCGACTCGGTCCGCCGCGGGCGTGAACGCCAGCCGCTGGGGAAGATGCTGCCGGCCGCCCAGGACCTGGTGGCCGCCTTGAGGGAAAGGGCACCTTTCGGGCGCCTGGAGATCGCCGGCAGTATCCGACGTCGCCGGGACACTGTGAAGGATATCGACCTGGTGGCGACCTCCCCGGAACCTCTCAAAGCCATGGACGCTTTCGTGGACCTTCCCCAGGTTCGCGAGGTGTTGATGAAAGGGGGGACGCGGGCCAGCGTGGTGATCCGGGACGGGGTGCAGGTGGACCTCCGGATCGTGGAGCCCGAGTCTTTCGGCGCGCTGCTTGGACACCTGACCGGGAGCAAGCCGCATAACGTCCACTTGAGGGAGATGGCGGTCAAGCGCGGCCTGAAGATCAACGAGTACGGTGTCTTCCGGGAGAGCGACAACGTGCGGCTGGGGGGGGAGAGCGAGGAGGACGTCTACCGGATCCTAAAGATCCCCGTCATCCCGCCGGTGTTGCGCGAGGACCAGGGGGAGATCGAGGCGGCGCTGGCCGGGACGCTCCCGCGACTGGTCACCTTGGAGGATCTCAAGGGGGATCTTCACGTCCACTCCAAGTGGAGCGACGGCGGCCACACGATCAGGGAGTTGGCGGAGGCCGCCCGGGAGGCGGGGCTTAGCTACTTCGCGGTAACCGACCACTCGCAGACGCTGGGGATAGCCCGCGGGCTCACGTTGGAACGGCTGGCCGACCAGTCCCGGGAGGTCCGGGCGGTGAACGAGGAACTGGCGGGCTTCCGGGTGCTGCAAGGGACCGAGATGGATATCCTCCCGGACGGCTCGCTGGACTTTCCGGACGGGGTCCTCAAAGAGCTCGACCTGGTGGTCGCCTCGGTACACTCCGCCTTCGGGCTTCCCAAGGACAAGATGACTGCCCGCATCACCGCCGCCATGCGAAACCCCTACGTCTCGATTATCGCCCACCCCACCGGCAGGATCCTGGGGGAGCGGGAGGCGTACCAGGTGGACATGGAGGAGCTGTTGAAGGTGGCGGCCGAGACGGGGACCGCGCTGGAGATCAATTCGTACCCTTTGAGGCTGGATCTCGCCGACCGGTACGTGCGGCGGGCGAAGGAGCTTGGGGTGGCGATTGCCATCAACAGCGATACCCACGTGAAGAACCAGTTCGATACCCTCTCCTACGGGATTTCGGTTGCCCAGCGGGGGTGGCTGGAGAAGAAGGATGTGCTGAATACGCTGGAGGCTTCGGCGCTGATTAAAAGGCTGGCGGAGAAGAGGAAAAGGACCCCATCCTCACCCTGACCCCAAAACCACATTCCCCCTCCCTCCGGGAGAGGGGCAGGGGTGAGGGAGGTTTTAAAATCTGCCCTCACCTGGCCTCCGGCCACCATCTCCCGGGTGGAGAGGGGATGACTATACAAGGGGCAGGGGTTAGGGGGGCATCTACCCTCACCCGGCCTTCGGCCACCCTCTCCCGGGGGGCGAGGGTATGACTACCGAAGGAGGAACGATGTCCATGCGTAACTATTGGCTCTTCAAGACGGAGCCGTCGGCTTTCTCGTTGGAGGATCTCAAGGGGCGGCCTGACGCCACCGAGCATTGGGACGGGGTGCGGAACTTCCAGGCGAGAAACTTCATGCGCCACGAGATGAAGGTGGGGGATCTCGGGTTCTTCTACCACTCCAATATCGCCGAACCGGCCATCGTCGGGATCGTGGAGGTGGTGAAGGAAGGGTACCCGGACTTCACGGCGTTCGATCCGCAGAGTAAGTACTTCGATCCCAAGAGCAATCCTGAAAAGCCGCTCTGGTTCATGGTGGATGTGCGCTTCGTGCGGGAGCTTGCGAGGCCGGTTACCCTGGCGGAACTCAAGGGGGTGGCGGAGCTCAATGGGATGGTGCTGTTGAGCAGGGGAAGATTGTCGGTCCAGCCGGTGCGGGAGGAGGAGTGGAAGATCATCCTGGGGCTGTCGGGGACGGCGGAGGTAAAGTAACGGCTAGAACCATAGAACGCGGATGACGCGGATTTTGCGGATGTACGCGGATAAAGAATTTTAGAGGAACGGATAGCGGTAGGGTGGGCTGCCCTCTGCCCACCGGCCGGACCGCTAAAGGCACCCTCACCCGGCATTCGGCCACCCTCTCCCCCAATGGGGGCGAGGGTATACTGGGAGCGGCCTTCGGCCACCCACTCTCACACCCGTAACGGTGCGAGAGTAATAGGGAGCGGCCTGCGGGCGTCATCCGTAAATAGGGAGGAGAGCCGGCAAAGGCTACAGGATGTTGACGGCGCGGGCGGCGAGGAGGGCGATGACCAGCAGGGAGATGAGGGATTGGGTCATCATCAGCACCTTTGCCCACCGCGAGAGGACCGGGACGTCGGTCGGGGAAAAGGCGGTCGAGGTGTTGAAGGCCAGAAACAGGTAGTCTACGAAGTTTGGCGTCCACTCGTGCAGCCCGGCGGCGTGACGCTTTTCGGTCGGCATGGTCATCTGGGGGAAAAGGAAGGCGCCGTGGGAGTGATCCCCGCGCTGGGCGCGTTTGTGCGGACCGCCGGCATCGAGCCTCCAGTACCAGGAGGCGAAGACGAGGATGTTGGAGAGCCACAGTGCCGCCGCTGACCTGAGGAGCTCTTCGGGCTTTTCTGTATGCAGGGGGAGCGCCTTGATGAGGAGCACCAGCGAGGCGATCATGGCCAGGGTCACTACGCCGTTCAGCACGTAACCGAAGAACTGGTTCACGGTATGGGCTCCCCTGAGGTAGCTGACCACGATGGGAACCAGCAACACGCAGATTACCACCAGCGGCAGCCACCGGGAGCCACCGATCAGCAGGCTCGGCGGGAGGGCGGCATAGAGCCCGCCGAGCGACAGGAGCGCGAAAAGCGCGGGCCAGCGGATCTTGTTCCGGGGGGGAGTGGTTGCCGGTGCGGGGGTCGTGGTTGTCAACTGCGCCCTCCTTTGCGGGGATCTTTTATTGGCTAGCGAAGGTGATACGGGGGGCGAACCGGAAGGGGCGCCCCCTTTCGTCATTTGGGTGCACAAGGTAGCAGGATTAGGGCGTATTTCGAAGGAAAAAATGACGGGGGAATCAACCTCTCCCTCACCCGGCCTTCGGCCATCCTCCCCCCTAAAGGGGCGAGGGTATATTGGGGGCGAGGGGGTGTGCGGTGTTTTAACGGAACGGGGTCGTTGTTTCCCGAAATGGGGCGGAAACGGGGGGCCAGGGGTGTGCTGGCGGCCCGGTGGGAGATCGGTAAAGGCCCGCTGAAAGCCGCTTCACGGGTGGATGACGTTTGCATCGTCCTTTTACTTCCCCTGCTGCACGCGGGCTGTGGGGATGGCTTCGCGCCGGTGGCGACCGTTCCCGCCGGTGATTTAACGGAACCGCCACTACCGGAACGGCGCACTGGTTTAATGCGGCTCATGCCTAGTTTCTAAGGGAATCTCTTATTATCCGCCCGGTTGCCTTAATTTTTCGAGTGACGGGCTGGATACGTGGCACCAGCAGGGCGCACGGGAAATCCAGGTAAATAGAGGGATTCCACCTCGAGCGGGTGAATCCTGTGTCGAAACTTCCTCTATACTTCATTAAACCGTCAGTTTTGCCCGCCCAATTGTCGCTAAAAAAGTAACTGCGGCACCGATTCTGGCACAAAACGGGCAATATGTCTCATTAGACGCACGATTTTGAGGGCAACCTTAACACGCACTGGAGGAAAAAGAGATGCTTACGTTCGTTATCGCTTTCGCCGTCGTCACCATCGCCGTGGTCGCTTATCAGTTCTCCTGCTTCCTGGAGTACCAGGACAACAAGGAAGGGGCTGCCACCCTTTCCATCTCGTCCGAAGTTTGCACCGAGCAGTAAGCGGTTCCAGACGGCTTTTCATAGGCTTTAGCTCATCTCGTGAGAGAGATGTCGTCATGTAATGCAATTCGCCGTCTGTAATGTTCTTTGTGATGATCGCTTTGATACGGCATGTAATTGAAACGGCGGCCCTGGGGGCCGCCGTTTGTTTTTTCGACCGCACTGTTTCGTCAGGCGAGGCTCTTGGCCGCCACCTCGTAGACGTCCCGGGCCAGATCGGGTGCCGCCAGGATCCGGTTCAGCTCCTTTTTCATCTGTTCCTGCCGTCCGGTGTCGAAGCGGCGCCAGCGGCTGAACGGGGTCACCATGCGGGCGGCGATCTGCGGGTTGATGCTGTTGAGCCTCAGCACCTGGTCGGCGAGGAAACGGTAGCCGGCGCCTCCCGCCTCGTGGAAGCGGACCTGGTTCGCCTGGCTGAAGGCTCCCACCAGCGAGCGGACCCGGTTCGGATTGGTGATGTCGAAATCGGGATGCTCGAGGAGCTCCATCACCCGGGAGAGGGTACCTTCCAGCCGGGAGGTCGCCTGCAGCATGAACCACTTGTCGATCACCCCGCGGTCCTCCCGCCATTTAAGGTAGAAGGAATCCAGCGATTCCCCCCGCTCGGGACAGTCGCAGCCGGCCAGAGGCCCCAGCGCCCCGAGGGTGTCCGTCATGTTGTCCGCCCCGCCGAACTGGGCCATGGCCAGGCCTATCGCCTCCCGGTCTCCCGGCGCCATCAGGTAGGCGAGGCAGAGGTTCTTGAGCTTTCGGCAGCCGGCCAGTCCGTCGTCCGGGGCGTAGGGGCCTTTGGGGGCGCAGGCGTCCCGCACCGCCACCAGTTCCCCCCGCAGCCTCCTTCCCACCTCGGCACGCACGAATTCACGGGCGGCGTGGATGGCGGGCGGGTCGATCACCTCCATCTGCTCGGCCAGGTAGCTCTCGCTGGGAAGGGTCAGCATCTCGGCCAGGAAGGCGCGATCCTGGCGGTCGTCCCCCAAGAGTGCCCGGAAGGAGTCGATGAGCCCCTCCCCGAGTTTCAGCTCCCTTCCCTCCTGGTAATCCCCGATCAGTCCCATGATCAGCTTGACCGCCTGGACCTGCCCCGCCTCCCATCTGACGAAGGGATCGCTGTCGTGGGTCATCAGCAGCATCAGGTCGCCGTCGCTGTACGGGTAGTAGAGCTTCACCGGGGCCGAGAAGTTTCGCAGCAGCGACGGTACCGGCCGCGAGGTGAGGCCGGTGAAGCGGAAGGTCTGGGTCGCCTCGGTGATCTCCAGCACCCGCGAGGTCCCCGCCGGGGCCGGTTCCCCTTCCAGCTGGAGCGGGAGCTCGCGGCCGCTTCTGTCCAGAAGCCCCATGGCGAGCGGGAGGTGGAAGGGCTCCTTCTCCGGCTGTCCCGGGGTCGCCGGGCAGCTCTGGCTCACCGTCAGCTTGTACACCCCGCTCTCCTCGAGGTAGGCGTCGCTGACCTCGATAACGGGGGTGCCGGCCTGGCCGTACCAGCGCATGAACTGGGAGAAGTCGCGGCGGTTGGCGTCGGCCATCGCCTGCACGAACTCGTCCACCCGCACCGCCTGCCCGTCGTGGCGCTGGAAGTAGAGGTCCATCCCGGCCCGGAATCCTTCCCTGCCGAGGATGGTCTGCAGCATCCGGATCACCTCGCCCCCCTTGTGGTAGACGGTCATGCTGTAGAAGTTGTTGATCTCCACGTAGGAGTCGGGGCGTACCGGGTGGGCCAGGGGGCCCGCGTCCTCGGGGAACTGCGAGGACCTCAGGAGCTTCACGTCGGCGATCCGCTTGACCGGGCGGGACTGCATGTCGGCCGAGAACTCCTGGTCGCGGAAGATGGTCAGCCCCTCCTTGAGGGAGAGCTGGAACCAGTCGCGGCAGGTGATCCGGTTGCCGGTCCAGTTGTGGAAGTACTCGTGGCCGATCACCTCCTCGATGGCCTGGTAATCGTCGTCGGTGGCGGTCTCGGGGCTCGCCAGCACGTACTTGGAGTTGAAGATGTTGAGCCCCTTGTTCTCCATGGCCCCCATGTTGAAGGCGTCGACCGCCACCACCATGTAGGTGTCCAGGTCGTACTCCCTCCCGAAGGTCTCCTCGTCCCAGCGCATCGCCTCGCCAAGCGAGCGGAGCGCGTGGTGGCACATCCCGAGGTTCTTCTTCTCGACGTAGATCTCCAGGTTGACCTCCCGCCCGCTCATGGTCGTGTAGCGGTCGGAGATGTGCTCGAGGTCGCCGGCCACCACCGCGAAGAGGTAGCTCGGTTTCTTGAAGGGGTCGCGCCAGGTGGCGTAGTGGCGCCCGTCGGGAAGCGCCCCCTGGGCCACCCGGTTGCCGTTGGCCAGAAGGACCGGGAGGGTGGTGCGGTCTCCCTTGAGGGTCACCGTGTAGACCGCCATCACGTCGGGGCGGTCGATGAAGTAGGTGATCCTGCGGAACCCTTCCGCCTCGCACTGGGTACAGAGCATGGGGCCGGAGATGTAGAGCCCGGAGAGGGAGGTATTGGCGGCCGGATTGATCCGGGTGGCGATCTCGAGGGTGAAGGCGGCCGGGACCGAGGGGATGGTGAGGTGGCGGCTGTCCACCAGGAAGCGGTCGGGAGGAAGCTCCTGGCCGTCCAGCTTGAGCGAGAGGAGGGTGAGCTCCTCGCCGTCCAGGACCAGCGGGAGCGATCCCTCGCTGTCGGGGTAGTTGCGGCGGACCGCCAGGCGGGAGACCACCCGGGTCTCGTCGGGGTCAAGGTCGAAGGTAAGGTCCACGCTCTCGATCAGGTAGTCGGGCGGGGCGTACTCCTTGCGGTAAACCGTCTGGTGCAGATTTTCCGGCATGGGCTCTTCCTTTCATCGGGGAGTGACCACAGAAAGGCGCCGGGGCGTGGGAGCTCGCAGCACTCTGTAGAAGAGCCAATTGTACCGGCTGGCGTACCGATTTTCAATCTCTCATGAGTGCTTGGGCGGCCAGGGCGCCCGTCGAGGGCCGTCGGCCGCGGATCCGCGGGATCATTGACTTTGGCGGGAAGTAAAGATATAAACTCCCCGTTATGAAAATATTCTCTCTCTTACTGGTCCTGCTCGCCCTTTCCCTGTATCCGGCTCTCTCCGGCGCCACCGAGGTCTACGCCAGGCAGACGGGAAAGAACTGTTCCTTCTGCCACCTCGATCCCGCCGGCGGCGGCGAGCTGACCGCGGCCGGCAAGGAGTTCTCGGTCACCAAGCGGCTGCCGGCCGCCCCGGGCCCGTCGGCCGCTCCCGGCGTCCCCGCTTCCCCGCAGACGGGAGGCTTCAGCGCCCCTTCACCGGCTCTGCGCGCCCTCCACCTGGTGGTCGGCTACCTTCACCTGTTGACCGCCTTCCTCTGGTTCGGGACCATCCTCTACGTGCACCTGGTGCTCAAACCCGCCTATGCCGCCGGGGGGCTCCCCAAGGGGGAGGTCCGGGTCGGCCTCTTGTCCATGGCGGTGATGGGGGTGACCGGCGTCATCCTGACCAAGTTCCGCCTTGGCCACCCGGCCATGATGCTCGAGAGCCGTTTCGGGCTCCTGCTCCTCACCAAGATCATCCTCTACCTGGTGATGGTGGTCTCGGCCCTGGTGGTGGTGCTGGTGATCGGGCCCCGGCTGAAGGGGAAGAAGAAGGGGGGGGCGCCGCTTCCCTCCGGGGGAGAGCTGAGCGCCGAGGAGCTCGCCTTTTTCGACGGCAAGGAGGGGCATCCCGCCTATTTGGCTTTCGAGGGGAAGGTCTACGAGGCGACCGCGAGCCGGCTTTGGAAGGGGGGGCTGCACATGGGGAGGCACCAGGCCGGCCAGGACCTGACCGAGGCGCTCAAAGGGGCACCCCACGGGGCCGAAAAGGTGCTGGCGCTCCCCGCGGTGGGGACCCTCGTCCGCCAGGGGGCCGCCAAGGCGCCGCTGCACGAGCGGGTCTTCTTCTTCATGGCCTACATGAACCTCACCATCGTCTTCCTGATCACCCTGGTGATCTCGCTCTGGCGCTGGGGGTAGGGGAGCGGCCTCAGTAGCGGTTGCAGCGGTCGACGACCTCGGCGAGCTCCTCGTCCGAGAGCTCCAGGTCGAGGTCGAGGTGGATGGCGTTATCGGCGTCCCTCCTGATGGTCGAGATCCCGGGGTAGGACCTTTCCAGGTACCTGAGCTCCTGAGATTGCCGGCGCACGGTCTTCAGCAGGCGGCGGTTCTCCTCCTCGAGGTCGTATTTCTCCACTGCGCTCCTCAGGGACATCTTCAGCTCCGCCTCGTTCCACGGCTTGGTGAAGAAGCGGTAGATCTCCCCGCTGTTCACCGCCCTCATGGCCGACTGCAGGCTCGCGTGTCCGGTCAGCATGATCCTCACCGTCTCCGGGTAGAGCTTCTTCACCCGGGAGAGGAACTCCGCCCCCTCCATCCCCGGCATCATCTCGTCCGAGATCACCACCTTGAAGCGGCGGTGCTCCATCATGCGGAGCGCCTCGGCTCCCCCTCCCGAACCCTGCAGCTGGTACGGTTCCTCTGCCAACTCGCGGCCAAGGGCCGAGATGACGTGCGGCTCGTCGTCGACGATCAGGATGGTGCTCTCTATGTTCATCGTGCTGCCTCCAGATTAGCTGCCGGCCCCGGGCGCATCAGCTCCCGGCCGGCATGGGGACGATGGGGAGTTTTCCCCAGGATTCACTCCTGCGGCGGTGTGATGTAGACCCCGCCGGAGGGGGGATCGATCCGGAAGTACCTCTTTACGGCCTCGATGCTCCCGCTGTCGAGGACGGTTCCCGCGGTGAGGAGGAGCAGGCCGGTGCCGCTGTAGAGGCTGCGGGAGATCCGCATCCCCTCGCGGAGCCTTTCCGGGGGGAGTTCCCGCTCGCCGGTCCCGACGCCCTTCTCCTCGCGCCCGTCGGAGGCGAGGCGGAGCCCGACGTGGATCCCGCCGGCCGGGGGATCGACCTTGTAGTGGCGCTGGATGACGGCGATGCTGCCGGCGTCGAGCACGGTCCCCTCGCTGACGAGGAGCAGGCCCGAGCCGCTGTAGACGGTGCGGGTGAGCACCATCCCCTCGATGAGCTGGCGGGGGCGCACCTCCATCTCCTCGGCGGGGGAGGAGGCCGCCGCCGCGGTGGCGAGGTAGAGGGCGCGGACGTGCGGCTCCATGACCGGGTAGAGCTCGGGGTCGAGCTCCCTTCCCAGGGCGTCGGCCGCCTTGGCCAGCACCCGGGCCACCGGCGCCTCTCCCCGCTGCCCGTCGAGCTCGCGGTCGATGAAGTCGGCGAAGGCGATGATGCGTGCGCCGAGCGGGATGTCGCCGCCGGCCAGCCGGTCCGGGACCCCGGCGCCGTCGTAACGCTCGTGGTGGTGCCTGATGAATCCCCCCGCCTTCCTGAGCTCCGCCACCGCGTCGATGGCCGTCTGTCCCCGTACCGCGTGCTGGAGGAAGATCTCCTGCTCCTCGCCGGTCATGTTGGAGAGCCTTTTCTGGACGATCTTGGGGGCGATCCCGATCACCCCGATGTCGTGGAGCAGGGCGGCGCTCCTCAGGGTCTCGGTCTCCTCGGCGTCCAGCCCGAGTGCCGCGGCGGTCCGCTCGCAGAGCTCGGTGACGTTTCTCGTGTGTTCCTGGAGGGTGCTCGAGTGGAGCTCCACCAGCCGGGAGAAGGCGACGATGGTCTGGCGGAACGATTCGCTCACCTGGCGGTTTCTCTCCCTGAGCTCCTCGTTTTGCCTCCGGATGGTGGCCGTCTGCTCGAGGACCCTCCCCTTGAGCCCCGCGTTCCACTCGGCGAGCTCCCGGTTCTGTTTCTCCACCAGCGCGTTTAGCTCCCGGTTCTCCTGGATGAGCCGGAACTGCCGGACCCCCTCCCGGATGCTGGTGAGGAGCAGTCCGTCGTCCCACGGCTTGGTGAGGTAGCGCGAGGCGCCCCCCTTGTTGATGGCGTCGATGGTGGCGGTCACGTCGGCGTAGCCGGTCAGCACCATCCGGACCGCCTCCGGTGCGATCTCCCGCGCCTTCTGCAAAAACTCCGCCCCCGACATCCCGGGCATCCTCTGGTCGGAGAGGATGAGCGCCACGTCCGGGTGCGCCTCGAGCACCTTGAGCCCTTCGGGGCCGGAGTTGGCGCTCAGCACCTCCAGCGAGCTCTCCTCATCGAGCAGCAGCCGCGTGATGGCGCGGACGATGTTTTCCTCGTCGTCCACCAGCAGTACCTTGGACATTTCGCCGCTCATGCGCTCTTACTCCCTTCGCGGCCGTCCTCGGCCCACATCATGGCGATCAGCACCATCGGCTCCCCGTCCCGGACCGCCTCGCTCCGCCCGACCAGGAGCTCGTTGGCGCCCACCGTGGTCCGCCAGCGGTCGGCCCCCTCTCCCGGCGGCAGCAGGTACGGGAAGTGGGTGGCGAGCCGGCAGGTGGCGGCCTCCTCCCTGGTCACGCCGAGCATCGCCGCGGCCGCCCGGTTGATCTCCCGCACCGAGCCACCCCGGTCGACGGAGAGGATCCCCACCGGGAGGTCGTCCAGCGCCGGGGCTCTCCCCCCCGCCTCCCCCTTGAGCCGCGCCAGCTCCTCGTCCCTGCGCCTGAGTTCCTCGGCGAGCTCCTGGTTGTGGCGGTGGATGTCGAAGGTCTCCAGCGCCTTGTCCACCGTGAGCCTCAGCTCGTCGTCGTTCCACGGCTTGGGAATGAACTTGTAGATCTTCCCCTCGTTGATGGCGGAGACCACGGCGGCGGTGTCGGCGTAGCCGGAGAGGACGATCCGGATGGTCTCCGGGCGCTGGGCGCAGACCTCCTTGAGGAACTCGACGCCGTTCATCCCCGGCATCCGGTAGTCCGAGATGACCACCCGCACCACGGGTGCTTCGGCCAGCAACCGGAGCGCCTCCTCCCCCGAGGAGGCGGTGAGGATCTCGTAGTCGCAGTCCATGAAGATCCTTTCCAGGGCGCGGAGCACGTTGCGCTCGTCGTCGACGCAGAGGATCCTGATCTTGTTCATGGCGTATCTCCTCCTACCGGCAGCCTGATGGTGAAGGTGGTCCCCACCCCGGGGGTGCTCTCCACTTCGATGGTGCCGTTGTGGTTCTTGATGATGTCGTAGCTGATCGACAGGCCGAGCCCGGTCCCCTTGCCGATCTCCTTGGTGGTGAAAAACGGTTCGAAGATCCGGTTGACCACCTCCGGCGGGATGCCGCACCCGGTGTCCCCGATGGCGACGGAGACCTGGTCCGCCTCGTGACGGGTGGTGACGGTGATGTCTCCCTGCTTCTCGATGGCGTGCGCCGCGTTCACCAGGATGTTCAGGAAGACCTGGTTGAGCTGCTGCGGGAGGCATTTGACCTGCGGGAGCTGCCCGTAGTCCCGCTTGAGGGTGGTCTTGTACTTGAGCTCGTTCCAGGCGATGGTGATGGTGCTCTCCAGGCATTCGTTGAGATCGACCCAGCTTGACTGGGAGTCGTCGATGCGGGAGAAGCTCTTCAGGTTCTGCACGATGGTGCGGACCCGCTCGGTTCCGTCCTGGGACTCCTCGATCAGGCTGTGGGCGTCGGTCAGGACGTGGTCGATCTTCAGCTCGCGCCTCGCCTTGGCCACCTCCTCCCTCTTCTCGGCGGGGGCGTACTCCTCCACCCCGGCCGACTGCAGCGCGAGGAAATTCTCCAGCCGCCCGAGGTATTTCCCCATGGTGGTGAGGTTACTGGAGATGAACCCGATCGGGTTGTTGATCTCGTGGGCGACCCCCGCCGCCAGCTGGCCGATGGAGGCCATCTTCTCCTGCTGCAGCAGCTGGGAGTGGGTCTCCTTGAGTTCCCGGTAGGCGGCGTTCAGCTGGTCGGAGACCTCCTTGATGCCGGTCAGGTCGTGCAGGGTGATCACTTCGCCGCTGCCGTTTCCGTAGGTGTAGCTCTTGAGCGAAAGCCAGCGCCGGCTCGCCTCGTGGTAGATCTCCCCCGTTTCGCTTTCCACCGCCTCCGGGTCGAGCCCCCTCTCCCGCAAAAGGACGCGCCAGTCGTGGTTGAGGACCTCCGGGTAGGCGCGCCCCGCCAGGGCGGCGAAGGCCCGGTTGCAGCGCCTGATCCTCCCCCGGCTGTCGGCCAGGGCGAGCATGTCGTCGATGCAGTCCATGGTCTGCTCCCACTCGAGCTTGGCATGCTCCATCTGCCTGAACAGCGAGGTGAGCTGCTCGTGCTGCAGCACCAGCTCGGCCTGCTTCTTGATCAGCTCGCGCTCGGCATGCTTCTTGGCGGTGATGTCCTCGGTGATCCCGAGGTAGTGGGTGACGTGGCCCCCTTGGTCGCAGATCGGGGAGATGAAGGCGTTGACCCAGAAGACGGTACCGTCCTTGCGCCGGTTGTTGAACTCGCCGTGCCACTCGTGCCCCGCCGCGATGGTTTCCCAGAGTTCCCGGTAGACCTCCGGCGGCTGCCGCCCCGACTTCAGGATCTTGGGGGTCTGGCCGAGGACCTCCCCGGCCGTGTAGCCGGTCACCTCGCAGAACTTCCGGTTCACGTACTGGATGGTCCCGGTCCGGTCGGTGATGAGGATCGAGCTGGCGCTCTGGTCGACGGCCCGCGAGAAGAGGCGGAGCGACTCCTGGGCCCGGACCCGCGGGGTGATGTCGTGCAGGGTCTCCACCACCGCGATCGGTTCCCCGTCCCGGATCACCGGGGCGGCGTCGAAGAAGAGGTAGCGGGTCTCGCCGTTTAAGCGGTGAAACCAGGCTTCCGCCCTCACCATCCCCTCTTTGGCGGGGTCGATGGTGAAGGTGTCGTAGTAGCTTCCCGCGTGGGAGAGCTCGCCGTCCATCACCAGGTCGGCGAGCGTCGGCCGGCTGGTCGGGTAAAACGGCGCCCACTGCCGGGTGGTCCCCATCATCTCTTCCGCGGATACCCCGCACAGCTCGGTCATGGCGCGGTTCCAGGCGATGATCCGGTGCTCGCGGTCGATGGCGAAGAGCGGGGAGGTGGTGCTCTCGAGGATCGCCTCCGCGAGCCTGCGCTGCTCGTCGAGGGTGCGGTAGAGGTGGCATAGCTCCTCCTTCCGCCTGGCCTCGTTCACCAGCTGCTCCATCCCGCACCTGAGCGTCTCCACCTCGGCCCCCACGCCGGCCGCGCCCCCCGGCGGGGCGGCGCCGCCTTCCTCCGCGGCCGCTTCCTCGGGGGAGGCGGTGTCCCTGCCGGTCTCGGCCCGCACCCGCCCGGCCAGCTCGCGCAGCGGCCCGCTGACGTCGCGGCGGAGAAGGCGCACCACCATTAGCCACACCCCCACCAGCGCAGCCAGGTTGACGGTGCAGAAGATGCGGGCCCCGGTCAGGATGACGGCAACCTGGCGCGGCGCAACCGCCCCCTCCAGGTTTACCAGCAGGAACCGGTAGCCGGCCAGCTCCACCAGGGCCAGCAGCGCCATCACGAGGAGGACGGGGGCGGCGATCTTCGCCGTGATGCTTTTGGTTGGTCGAACGGGCAAGTGATATCCTCCGCTACGGCCGGTCCGGTGGCAGGCGCCCCGGGGGCCGATCCTTGCTCTTCACGGGAAGCGGCCGGAGGGTGTCGATGGCTTCTCGCGAGGACTACGCTACTGCACGACCATCGCCCCCTCCCGGGGGAGCCTCACCTTCACCCTGGTCCCGCCTGCACCGCTCGCCAGGGAGAGGTGCCCGCCGTGGGCGGCGATGAACCGCTGAGCTATGGTCAGGCCGAGCCCCACGTGGCTTTCGGGGGTCTTGGTGGTGAAGAAGGGCTCGAACAGGGAGGGGAGATCCTCCGCCGGGATGCCGGACCCGTCGTTGACGATGGTGATCTCGGCGCTGTGCGGGTGGGAGTCGACGGTCACCGAGATGGTCCCGGGGGCGGTGCCGAGCGCCTCGCAGGCATTTTTCAAGAGCGCGACCAGCGCGGTGTTCAGCTGGACCTGGGAGCCGCGCACCATGACCACCTCGTCCGGGGCCCTCCACTGCACCTTGGTGCCGGGGGGGGCGAGCACCGTCAGCATCTCCACCAGCGGTTTCAGGAGCCGGACCAGGTCGAGATCGGTGGTGGCGTGGCCGGCCAGCCCGAGCTCCAGCTGGGCCATCTGCTGGATGATCAGCGCGATCCGCTGCCCCCCGCCCCGGGTCTCCTGCAGGAGGGAGGGGAGGTCGTCCCGGATCTGCTGGAAGCGGTGCACGCGCTCCAATTCGGCGATGATGGCGTCCCCCTGCCGGCTGGCCTGGCGGAGCTCGGCCGAGAGCGCATCGGCATGCTTCAAGAGGGAGCCCACGTACCGCTCGAGGGCGGAGATGTTGCTCATCAGGAACCCGAGGGGGTTGTTGATGTGATGGGCGGCACCGGCCGCAAGCCTCGCCACCGCGGACACCGTTTCCTGCTCGACGAGCTTTTGCTGGGCGCTGGTCAGCTCCGCCAGGGCGGCCTCGGTCTCGTGGCGGGCCTGGGAAAGCGCCCGCTTTTGCTGCACGTTCCTGACCGCCGCGTGGACCCTGGCCAAAAGCTCCACCTCGGTGATCGGCTTGGCGATGTAATCGTCGGCCCCGAGGTTCAGCCCGGCGGCCACCTCCTCCTGCGAGGTGGAGGTGGTGAAGAGGATGATCGAGAAGAGGTGGGGGCTCGCCGCGGCGATCTTCACCACCTCCAGCCCCGACATCCCCGGCATCTCCATGTCGAGCAGCACCACGTCCGGATTATCGCTCTCGATCATCTTGAGGCAGGTGGCGCCGTCGGCGGCCTCGAGCACGCGGCATCCCGCCTCGCGCAGGAGCGTCTTCACGTAGCTGCGGATCGACCTGCTGTCGTCCACCACCAAAACGGTCGGTTTGTCGTTTTCTTTATTCATCGGTCAGCCGCAGTCACCCCGGGGGGTGCTTCATGAAGCAGGAGGCCAAGAGGTCTTAACTATCTATCGGCAGGAGCGGGAGGAGGCTCAAGGACTTTTTGAGGGGGGCGAAGGGCGCTCATTAGTTGATGACACCGGGGCGAGTTAATTGTAATATCGGCCTTTCCACCCATCGTATCCGCCGGGTCGCCCCCCGGCTTGTCACCAAGGAGTCTTCATGCAGATTGACAGGCAGAACCTGCGGCTGGAGGGGATCTACCCCCAGCGTCAGAAAGACCGTTTCATGCAGCGGATCAAGCTCCCCGCCGGTATCATCTCCGCCGAGCAGGCGCTCACGGTGGCGGAGGTGGCTAAGCGCGTGGCCCGCGGCATGGTGCACCTCACCACCCGCGGGAGCATCGAGCTCCACTGGCTTACCGAGGACGACCTGATCGCGGTGGCGGCCCAGCTCGCCCGGGTGGGGCTCGTCAACCGGGGGGCCTGCGGCGGCGCCGTCCGCGGGGTGGTCTGCGGGAGCCTGGGAGCGGCCGGAGCCCCGCGGCTGGAGTCGCTGGTCAGAAAGATCCACCGGTACTTCTCCGGCAACCCCCGCTTCGAAAAGCTCCCCAAGAAGTTCAAGATCGCCGTCGAGGCCGATACCGCCACCGGGCGCCACCTGATCCAGGACCTGGGCTTCGTGGCGGCGCCGGATGCCGACGGGGTCTCCCGTTTCGACGTCTGGGCCGCCGGCGGGCTGGGCCGCGAGCCGTCTCCGGGGTTCCTCCTGGCGAGGGCGCTCCCCGAGGATTCCCTGATCCCGCTCGTGGAGACGGTGCTCAGGGTGTACGAGGCCAACACCCCGCCGGGCAAGCGTCTCAAGCACCTGGTCCGGGAGATCGGGGTCGAGGAGTTCCGCCGCCGGGTGCTGGAAGATCCCGCCACCGCCGAGCTCCTTCCCACCGTGCCGAGCCTGACCGGTGCGCTGGTCCGTCCCCCCGAGCAGCCGGCCGGCCGCCTGGAGGCCCACGTCTTCTCCGGCGAGCTCCCGGCCGCCTCCCTGGCCGCTCTCGCCGAAGTGGCCGCCCGCTTCTGCGGCGGGGTCCTCATGATCACCGGCGACCAGAACGTGGTGCTGCACGTCGCCCCCGGCAGCGACCCCGGTGAGGCCCGCGCGGCGCTCGCCGACGCCGGCTTCGCCGGAGCCGACCCCCGGGAACGGGTCGTCATCCGGGTCTGCCCCGGTACCCACGAGTGCATGATGGGGCTCGCCCCCACCCGCGAGGTGGCCCGGGCCATCGCCGACGCGATGTCCGAGGCGGGGATGGCCCTGAGCTGGGCCATCTCCGGCTGCCCCAACTCCTGCGCCCAGCCGCAACTCTCCGAGGTGGGGATCATCGCCTCCCGGCTGGTGAACGACCCTGCCGGGCGGACCCCCCGCTTCGACCTCTACCGCAAGGGGGACCGCCCCTTCGGCATCCCGGTCCACCAGGGGCTCACCCTGAACGAGCTCTTGGACGAGATCCGGCGCATCGGGTGACGGCCCCTCCTCCTCGCCGCCTTGGAACCGGCAAGGGGAGGCGCAACGCGGAAGAAAAGGGAAGGAAACGGAAGCAAAACGAAGAAGGGCGGTCCCGCTACGGGTACTGCCCTTTTTTGTGCCCTCAGTAAGAAGCCCCCATTGAGGTCGGGGACAGGCACCTACGGTGCCAGTCCCCTCTGCCATTGACTAACGCCCCCTCCCCCGAAGGTGGGGGACTGGCTCCGCCAGGTGCCTGTCCCCTCTGCCACTAACGCCGCTCAATCGGGCTTTTAATGTGGGTGCTTCCCGGCTGGTCCACATTAAACCCCTTGCCGAAGCGGTGGATTTTCTGCCACCAGCGGGGAGGGGGTGTCAGAAAAACCGTCACAAAATTGTCGATGCTGCATCGCGCGGGGTAAAAGTGGACAAAATCGGAAGTTTAGCGGGCGCCTGGTCCTAGAGGTCAGCCAATGCAGGCGCTTCTATCCACGGGTGCTGTGGATAACCATGTGGAAAAGGGCGGGGCAACCGGGAAAATTATCGCCTGCGAGGGGACTTTCTAGCGAAATGCCTGTTTTTTAGGCAAGTGGAGGGGCGCAAAAACGGGGGGCGTCACATTATTGGCGTTCCCCCCGGAGAGTGAAAAAGAGGGGGGCGGTCCCGCGCAAGGAGCCGCCCCCGGTTGGTCTAGGCCATCACGAAGAGGAGGTCTTCCTTCTCGACTTTCTCCCCTTCCTTGCAGCGTACCTCGGCCACGGTACCGTCTTCCTTGGCCTTGATGTTGGTCTCCATCTTCATCGCCTCGGTGACGGCGAGGATGTCGCCGGCCTTGACGGTGTCGCCCGGCTTCACGTTGACCTTGAGCACCTTGCCCGGCATGGGGGCGCCGACCTGCTTGGGGTTGTTCTTGTCGGCCCGCTCACGGGAGGCGGTGTCGCTCTGGACCGACTGGTCGCGGACGGTGACGCTCCTCGCGTTGCCGTTCAACTCGAAGTAGACCTTCCTGGTGCCGTCGGCCTGGATGCCGCCGATGGCGTTGAGCTTGACGATGAGGGTCTTGCCCGGCTGGATCTCGATGGAGGTCTCCTGCCCCGGCTCGAGGCCGTAGAAGAAGATCGGGGTCGGGATCACCGAGATGTCGGAGAACTCCTGGCGGTGCTTGTCGAACTCGACGTAGACGTTCGGGTACATGATGTAGGACATCAGGTCCTTGTCGTTGACCGGGTGGCCGACCTTGGCGGCCGCGGCGGCCCTTTCCTTCTCGAAGTCGCCCGGCTCGAGGAGCTCGCCCGGACGGCAGGTGATCGGCTGCTCGCCTTTGAGGATGATCTTCTGGAGCTCCTGCGGGAAGCCCTGGTACGGCTGCCCGATCATCCCCTTGAAGAAGCCGACGACCGATTCGGGGAAGGCGAAGTCGGCGCCCGGGACGAAGAGGTCCTCCGGCTGGAGGTTGTTCTTCACCATGAACATCGCCATGTCGCCGACGATCTTGGAGGAGGGGGTGACCTTGACCAGGTCGCCGAACAGCATGTTCACCTGGTGGAACATCTCCTTGCACTCTTCCCAGCGGTCGATGAGCCCCAAGCCCGCCACCTGCGGCTTGAAGTTGGAGTACTGGCCGCCCGGGATCTCGTGGTGGTAGACCTCGGCGGTGCCGCTTTTCAGCCCCGACTCGAAGGGTGCGTAGTAGTCGCGCACGGAATCCCAGTAGTTGGCGAGCTGCTGGAGGCCGCGCTCGTTGACCAGCGGGTCGCGCTCGGTCCCCTTGAGGGTGGCCACCAGGCCGTTCAGGTTCGGCTGCGAGGTGAGCCCGGAGATGGAGGAAAGCGCGGCGTCGACGATGTCGACCCCGGCCTGGGCCGCCATGAGGAGGAGCGCGCCGCCGTTGCCGGAGGTGTCGTGGGTGTGCAGGTGGATCGGGATGCCGATCTCTTCCTTCAAGGCCTTGACCAGCTGGTAGCCGGCGTACGGCTTCAAGAGGCCCGCCATGTCCTTGATGGCGAGGATGTGGGCACCCATCTTCTCCAGCTCTTTCGCCATGGAGACGTAGTAGGAGAGCGGGTACTTGGTGCGGGTCGGATCGGAGATGTCGCCGGTGTAGCAGATGGCGGCCTCGCAGATCTTGCCGGATTTCCGGACGGCATCCATGGCGGTGGTCATGCCGCGGGTCCAGTTCAGGGAGTCGAAGACGCGGAAGACGTCGACGCCGGAAGCGGCCGCCTCGGCCACGAAACGCTCGACGATGTTGTCCGGGTAGTTGGTGTAGCCGACCGCGTTGGCGCCGCGCAGGAGCATCTGGAAGAGGACGTTGGGGACCGCCTCGGAAAGGTCGTGCAGCCGCTGCCAGGGATCTTCCTTCAAAAAGCGCATGGAGACGTCGAAGGTGGCGCCACCCCAGCACTCGAGCGAGAAGAGGTCGCTCCCCAGGTGCGCGGTCGCGTCGGCGATCTTGAGGATGTCGTAGCTCCTCACCCGGGTGGCCAAAAGCGACTGGTGGGCGTCGCGCATGGTGGTATCGGTGATGAGGAGCTTCTTCTGCTCCAGCACCCACTTGGCGAGCCCTTCGGCGCCCTGCTCGCGCAGGATGTCCTTGGTCCCCTTCGGCTTGTTGGTGGAGAAATCACCGGCCGGGACCTGGGCTTCCAGGAGCTGGGAGGATTTCAGCGGGACGGCGACCCCCGGCGAGCCGTTGACGATCACCTCGCCCAGGAAGTTCAGCACCTTGTTGGCGCGGTCCTTCTTCTCCTTGATGACGAGGAGCTCCGGGTGCTGGTCGATGAAGGAGGTGTTGCACTCGCCGGCCTCGAAGACCGGGTGGTTGATGACGTTTTCCAGGAAGCCGATGTTGGTCTTCACGCCGCGGATGCGGAACTCCTGCAGGGCGCGGTTCATCACGTGGGCGGCGGCCTGGAAGGAAAGGCCCCAGGAGCTCACCTTGACCAGCAGCGAATCGTAGTGCGGGGTGATCTGGGCGCCGGTGAAGGCGTTGCCGGCGTCGAGACGGACGCCGCACCCTGCCGAGGAGCGGTAGGTGGTGAGCACGCCGAAGTCGGGGGCGAAGTTGTTGCCGGGGTCCTCGGTGGTGATGCGGCACTGGATGGCGTAGCCGCGCATCTCGATGGAGCCCTGGTTGGGGATGTTGATCTCCGGGTCGGCCAGACGCTTCCCTTCGGCGATCAGGATCTGGGCCTGGACGAGGTTTCTGCCGGTGATCATCTCGGTGACCGTGTGCTCGACCTGTATCCTCGGGTTCATCTCGATGAAGTAGTAGCGCCCTTCCTCGTCGAGGAGGAATTCCACGGTGCCGGCGTTACGGTAGGCGACCTGCTTGGCGATCTTCAGGGCGTCGGTGCAGAGGGCGCGGCGGGTGTCGCCGTGGAGTGCGAGCGACGGGGCGAACTCGACCACCTTCTGGTGACGACGCTGGATGGAGCAGTCGCGCTCGTAGAAGTGGACCAGGTTCCCGTAGGAGTCGCCCAGCACCTGCACCTCGATGTGCTTGGGGTTTTTCAGGTAGCGCTCGAGGAAGACCGAGGCGTCGCCGAAGGCGGCTTTGGCCTCGGAGGAGGCCGACTGGAGACCTTCGAGGAGCTCCTTCTTGTCGTTGGCCACCCTCATCCCGCGCCCGCCGCCGCCGGCGGCCGCCTTGATGATGATCGGATAGCCGTGGTTCTTGGCGAAGATCAGGGCGTCCTCTTCGTGCTGGATCGGTTCCTCGGTGCCGGGGACGGTCGGGACGCCGGCGGCCTTGGCCACCTTGCGGGCCGCCACCTTGTCGCCCAGCGCGCGCTGCATCTCGGCGGTCGGTCCGATGAAGGCGATGCCGTTAGCCTCGCACTTCTCGGCGAACTCGGCGTTCTCGGCCAAAAAGCCGTAGCCGGGGTGGATGGCGTCTACCTCGACCTTCTTGGCGAGCGCGATGATCTCGTCGATCCCGAGGTACGCGTCGATCGGGCTCTTCCCCTTGCCGACCTGGTAGGCCTCGTCGGCCTTGTAGCGGTGCAGCGAAAGCTTGTCCTCTTCCGAGTAGATCGCTACCGTGCTGATCCCCAGTTCGGTGCAGGCGCGGAAGATCCTGATTGCGATCTCGCCGCGGTTGGCCGCCATGACCTTCTTGAATTTCCTTGCCTCCATTGCCTCTCCTTTGATGATGTGAACTGCTTTTTTCGTGGTAATAAAACAGGTATGACACCGATAAAACAGTTGGAACAGGAAAAACTATCGTAAAATCAAATACTTATAAACTATAGAAAATGCGCTATATGAAAGCATGTTCGTATGCATTTGTCAACCCCGCAATGGTGTTATAATGACAATGGGAAACCGTTGATTTGACTGCTCTTTTCTGGGCGCCCTGCCGCGGTTTTCGTAAGGGTAAACCATGTTTTGATCACCGTAGAACGGGCTGCCTGGGTACCTCGATGGGGATTGCTCGGTTTATCGGGGGGGAAGGGGGGACTCGCCGGGGAGCCGGGGGTGGAAAAACCCGGCAAAGAGCGCCCTTTTAAGGGGATGAAACCTTGACAATTCCACTAGCCATCAAATAACATAGCCTCTTTAGCGCCGGGGTCAAGCCACGGCTGAACCTTTTGGAAATTGGATCAGCGGTAAAATGGCCATCTATTAGCCAGCCCTTATCCACAGGGTAGGTCGCGTCGAGGGACGAAACGCGACGCCTTAAGAGGAAATGTTGCGTCTCACGATGAAACCGTTCAACGCAACCTACGTGTCTAGCTCAATGTAGCATCCGGTAGGTCGCGTCGAGGAACGAAACGCGGCGCCTTTGAGAGGCAATCGCCGTATTTCACGACTCCAAGATAGAGCAGGGAGAGCGGTTAAGTTGAACTGGAAAGCAATCGGCATTTTCGACTCCGGGGTAGGCGGACTGACGGTTCTCAAGGAGATCGTCCGGGTCCTTCCCCAGGAGGATACCATCTACCTGGGGGACACCGCCCGGGTTCCCTACGGAACCAAATCGCCCGAGACGGTGATCCGCTACTCGCATCAGATCGCCCATTACCTGCAGAGCCAGGACATCAAGCTCCTGGTGGTCGCCTGCAACACCGCCTCCGCGGTGGCGCTCGCCTCGCTCAGCGCCGAGCTCCCGTTCCCGGTGGTGGGGGTGATCGAGCCGGGGGCGAAAGCGGCGGTCGCGGCGACCAGGACCGGGAAGGTCGGGGTCATCGGCACCGCGGGGACCATCGGATCGAGCGCCTACACCAAGGCCATCAAGAGGATCAACCCGGACATCGAGGTGGTGACCCGCGCCTGCCCGCTCTTCGTGCCGCTGGCCGAGGAAGGGTGGGTGGACAACGAGGTGGCGAGGCTGACCGCCAGGATCTACCTGGGCGACCTCAGGGAGCAGGGGGCCGATACCCTGGTGCTCGGCTGCACCCACTATCCGATCCTCAAGAAGGTGATCGCCGAGGTCATGGGACCCGGGGTCACCCTGGTCGATTCCGCCGAGGAGACCACCCTGACCGTGGCGGGGATCCTGGGGGAGCAGGACCTCCTTCGCCCGAAGGGGGAGCTGGGGAATCATCATTACTACGTCACCGACGTCCCCGCCGGCTTCATCAGGGTCGGCAACCGCTTCCTGGGGGGGAACCTCGGCGACGTCTACCAGGTCGACCTGGAGCAGGATCTCCAGTCCGGAGGCAGCCTTGAAGAAGCGTACTAGCAAAGCCAAGGGCATCCTGCTGATCTCCTTTCTGCTGTTCGCGGTGGTGATCGGCGGGCTGCTGGCCAGGAAGTACCAGGCCACCACCCATACCGCTCCGCCGGCCGCCGCGCAGGAGGAGCCTGCGGGGAGCGTGGTGGCGACCCTTTTCTTCGCCTCCCCGGACGGCAAGAGCCTGGTCCGCGAGGGGCGCGAGATCGAGATCGAGGAGGGGGTCGAGGACGGCATCGAGAGTGTGGTCGACGAGCTCATCAGCGGTCCCCTCGGTGGACTCTCCGCGACCCTCCCCTCCAACGTAAGGGTGATCGGGGTGAAGCTCAACGGGCCGGTGGCCCAGGTGGATTTCACCGGCGAGCTCAAGGAATTCATGGCCCAGCCCGGGCAGGCGGTTCCCACCGTCTATTCAATAGTGGATTCGGTGACCGCCAACTTCCCGCAGGTGAAGGCGGTGCAGATCCTGGTCGACGGGGCACCGCTCGACGCGGTCGGCAAGCTCGACCTGAAAGGGCCGGTGGCGCCGGAGTACGAAAAGAAGTTCTAAACAAGAACAAGTTCTAGGTTCTACGTTCTATGTTCTACGTTGGAACCAGGGACTCTGTGAATATTTAATGCCGGCCTCTCACGGTCACGGCAGGGCTCCCTGCCTCGACAAAGAGAGTGCCGGTTTCGCTTTATCCGCACGTACCACATGATGCAACAGTCAATCGGGTTTCTAACTTAGAACCTAGAACATAGAACTTGGTTTAGAACTTGTTTCTTTGGAGGTTTACATGATGCCGTTCATGAAGGCGTTGGAAGAGCGGGTGCTGGTGCTGGACGGGGCGATGGGTACCATGCTGCAGGCGCGCGGCCTGAAGCCGGGGCAGTCCCCCGAAGAAATGAACCTGGCCGCACCGGAGGTGGTGGCCGGGGTGCACGCGGCCTACCTGGAGGCGGGCGCCGACATCATCGTGACCAACACCTTCGGCGGCTCTTCCGCCAAGCTCGAGCACTACGGCCTGGGCGACCGGGTGGCGGAGATCAACAAGGCGGCGGTGAAGCTCGCCCGCGAGGTGGCGGGGGAGAAGGCCTACGTGGCCGGCTCCATCGGACCGACGGGGCGCTTCGTGGAGCCGGTGGGGGATCTCTCCTTCGACGCCATGGCCGGCATCTTCCGCGAGCAGGCGGCCGCCCTCATCGAGGCGGGCTGCGACCTGATCACCCTGGAGACCTTCCTCGACATCAAGGAGATCCGGGCGGCGGTGATCGCCATCCGCGAGATCGATGCCGACATCCCGGTCATCGCCATGCTCACCTTCGAGGAGAAGGGGAGAAGCGTGCTCGGCTCCCCTCCCGAGGCGGCCGCCATCACCCTGGAGGCCGCGGGTGCCTCCATCATCGGCTCCAACTGCGGCCTCGGGGTGGACGGGATGTACGACATCCTGACCGCCATGCGCAAGGTCACCACGCTGCCGCTCATCTGCCAGGCCAATGCCGGTCTCCCGATCCTCAAGGAGGGCGTCACCGTCTTCCCGGCTACCCCGGAGGAGATGACCGCCTACCACGCCCGCTTCGTCGAGCTCGGTGTCCGGATCATCGGCGGCTGCTGCGGCACCACTCCCGCCCATATCTCCGCCATGAAGAAGGCGCTTTCGGGAAGGGAGGGACGCTTCGAGCGCGCTCCCGGTAACGGCACCACCTGGATCTCCAGCCGCGGCTCCTTCGCCCCCATCGGGCGCGACTTCCCGCTGGCGGTCATCGGCGAGCGGATCAACCCGACCGGCAAGAAACTCTATTCCCAGGAGCTCAGGGAAGGGAAGGTGAGCTACATCCGGCGCGAGGCGCTGGAGCAGACCACCCTGGGTGCTACCCTTCTGGACGTCAACGTCGGGGCCCCCGGCGTCGACGAGCCCGCCTGCATGGAGCGGGCGGTCTTCTGCATCACCGGTGCCGTCCAGACCCCGCTGGTTCTCGACTCCTCATCGCCGGTGGCGCTCGAGGCGGGACTCAAGGCCGCCGACGGCAAGGTCCTCATCAACTCGGTGAACGGTGAGGAGAAGAGCCTTGCCGCCGTCCTCCCGCTCGCCAAGAAATACGGCGCCGCCCTGGTCTGCCTGACCCTCGACGAATCCGGGATCCCGGCCACCGCCGACGGCCGGGTGGCCGTCGCCGCTAAAATCGCCGCCCGCGCGGCCGAGTACGGGATTCCCAAGAGCGACCTCGTGGTCGACTGCCTGACCCTCACCGTGAGCGCCGAGCAGAAGGGTGCCCTGGTGACCCTGGAGGCGATCAGGCGCGTGCGCGAGGAGCTCGGTCTCAACACCGTGCTGGGCGTGAGCAACATCTCCTTCGGCCTTCCCTGCCGTCCGCTCATCTCCTCCACCTTCTTCTCGATGGCCATGCTCTCCGGGCTCACCGCCGCCATCGTGAACCCGAAGGAGGAGGCGATGATGGCTGCCTGGCGAAGCGCCATGGTCCTTTTGGGGAAGGACGTGAACGCCGTCCGCTACATCGACGCCTACAAGGGAACCCAGCTTCAGGCTGCCGCCGCCCCGGCGGTCGCCGAGCCGGAAGGGATCCGCGGCCGGCTCGCCCGCGCCATCATCGAAGGGGAGCTGGAAGGGGTGAGCGCCCTGGTGGAGGAGGCGCTCGCCGAGGGGCTTACCCCGATGGAGATCAGCACCGAGGGGCTCTTGAAGGGGCTCGAGGAAGTCGGGCGCCGCTTCGGGAGCGGGATCTTCTTCCTCCCGCAGGTGATGGTCTCCGCCGACACCATGAAGGCCGCCTTCGTAAGGCTCAAGAAGGAGATGAAGGCCGGCTCGATGGTGAGCCTAGGGAAGATCATTATGGCCACCGTCGAGGGGGACATCCACGACATCGGCAAGAACATCGTCTGCACCCTGCTGGAAAACCACGGCTTCGAGGTGATCGACCTCGGCAAGAACGTCTCCTCGGGGCGCATCCTCGAGGAGGCCCGCCGCCACCAGGTGGACGCGGTGGGGCTCTCCGCCCTGATGACCACCACCATGGCCCAGATGGAAGTGGTGGTGAAGCTCCTGAGGGAAGAAGGGGTGAAGACCTTCACCATGGTCGGGGGCGCGGTGGTGACGCAGGAATACGCCAACGAGATCGGCGCCGACCTCTACGCCAAGGACGCCATGGAGGCGGTGGAGCGGATCAAGAAACTGCTGGCAAAATAAACGGTTTTGGGAAAAGGCAACGAAGTTTTCCACATCGAATATCGCTTGCAACACCGCGTGCGCTGTGCTAACTTGCGCTCGGTACGCCATTTGGCGTAGAGGGTAGAGTGATGGTGTTAGGATTCAACCACAACATCGGCTACAAAGGGGAGGTTTTCCACGTCCAGACCGAGGACAGTGGCAAGGCCAATCCGCATATCATCACCCTGCTATATCGCAAAGGGACCATCATCGCCTCGTCCAAGACCAGCTACGCGGACATCATCAAGGTGGACCAGTTGGAAACCGTGGTCGAGTCGATCATGAAGGAGCAGCACAAGGACATGATGCGCCGCCTTAAAAGCGGCGAGTTCGATGCCCGCATCTTCGGACAGGCAGCGCAAAATGCCGGTGAGGCGCCGGCCGCGGCCGAGGCCCCTGCCGCCCAGGCTCCTGCCGCAAAGCCGGAGGCCGCACCCGCTGCCCAGCCGGCCGCCGTGCAGGAGAAGGGCGCTCCCCATGCCCATCACGCGCCGCACCTGACCAGGTCGGCATCCGCTCCCGCCGCTTCCGCCGGCCAGGGAGCAGCTCCGGGCCATCTGGCCGCTTCCCAGCCGCCCGCCGGAGCCCGGACGGCGGCAACCCCTCAGCAGACCACTCCCTCGCCTTCCCCCTCCAAACGCAGCCTCGATGAGGTGATCCTCGATTACCTGATCACCGGCGAGGAAAAATAAAGCCATCCTGAAAGGAATCTTCGTGAAAGAAAAGATTGCAGAGCTGGAAGAGAAGGCGAGGCGGCTGCGGGTCGCCATCGTGAAAACCCTGCACAAGTCGCAGTCCGGCCACACCGGCGGATCGCTCTCCGCGATCGACATGGTGTGCGCCCTCTATTTCCACAAGATGCGCCACAACCCCGCCGACCCCGCCTGGGACGGCAGGGATCGCTTCGTGCTCTCCAAGGGGCATGCCGCCCCGGCCCTCTACGTCACCCTGGCCGAGTGCGGGTACTTCCCGAGCGAGGACCTGATGATGCTCCGCCGCCTGGGGAGCCATCTCCAGGGGCACCCGGATTCCAAGGGGACCCCGGGGGTCGACGTCTGCACCGGCTCGCTCGGGCAGGGTCTCTCCATGGCCAACGGCATGGCGCTGGGACTTAAGCTGGACGGCAAGGAGAACCGGGTCTACGCGGTCCTGGGCGACGGTGAGCTCCAGGAAGGGCAGATCTGGGAGGCCGCCATGGCCGCCGCCCACTACGGCAGCGACAACCTCTGCGCCATGATCGACGCCAACGGGCTGCAGATCGACGGCCAGGTCTCCAAGGTGATGAACGTCGAGTCCATCGCCGCCAAGTTCGCCGCCTTCGGCTGGAACGTGATCGAGATCGACGGCCACGACATGGGGCAGATCCTCTCGGCGCTGGACGAGGCCGAGGCCTTCAAGGGTGCCCCCACCGCCATCGTGGCCAAGACCGTCAAGGGCAAGGGTGTCCATCTCTTCGAGAACAAGGCCTCCTACCACGGTGTCACCCCCAACGACGAAGAGCTTCCCGAGGCCCTCAAGTGCCTTGGCTGCTTTGACTAGAGAAAGGATACGACGACATGATTGCAACTAGGGACGCTTACGGCGAGGCTCTCGCGGAGCTCGGCGCCGAGAACGAGAATATAGTGGCACTGGACGCCGACCTTTCCGGCTCCACCAAGACCGGGGTCTTCGCCAAGAAATTCCCCAACCGCTTCTTCAACATGGGGATCGCCGAGGCCAACATGGTCGGGACCGCCGCCGGGCTCGCCTCGGTCGGCAAGATCCCCTTCCTCTCCACCTTCGCCATCTTCGCGGCCGGCCGCGCCTGGGAGCAGATCCGCCAGTCGGTCTGCTACCCGAAGGCCAACGTGAAGATCGTCGCCACCCACGGCGGGGTCACCGTCGGCGAGGACGGCGGGAGCCACCAGTCGGTCGAGGACGTCGCCATCATGCGCGCCATCCCGAACATGACCGTCATCGTGCCGGCCGACGGCGAGGAGACCAAGGGGGCCATCCGGGCCGCCGCCCAGTACAAGGGGCCGGTCTACGTCCGCCTGGGGCGCAACAAGGTCCCCAACGTCTTCCCGGCCGGCCACCAGTTCGAGATCGGCAAGGGGGTCCAGCTGGTCGACGGCAGCGACGTCACCTTGGTGACCACCGGCCTCATGACCGCCCAGGCGGTGATCGCCGCCGAAAAGCTCCAGGCCGACGGCATCTCCGCCCGCGTGGTGCACATCGGCACCGTGAAGCCGCTCGACAAGGAGCTCGTCCTCAAGGCCGCCCGCGAGACCGGCGCCATCGTCACCGCCGAGGAGCATTCCGTGGTGGGTGGCCTGGGCGGCGCGGTGGCCGAGCTTTTGGGCGAGGAGTGCCCGACCCTCATGAAGCGGGTCGGCATCCACGACCGCTTCGGCATCTCCGGCAAGTCGGACGAACTCCTCAAGTACTTCGGCCTCAACGCCGAGACGCTGGTCGAGGAAGCCAGGGAGATCGTTTCGAGGAAGAAATGATCCGGCGTACGCTGGCATCCTCTTCCGGTGTGACCTACATCGGCGCCTTGGTCATGGTGGTGATCCTGGCGCTGATGGCGTCCCGCACGGCGATGGTCTGGAAGACGCAGATGCAGCGTGAAAGGGAGACCGAGCTCCTGTGGCGCGGTCACCAGTACATGGAGGCCCTCAGGCGCTGGTACTGGCCCAACGGCGTCCCGAGCACGCCGACCGGCACCGCGGGACAGCCCCAGGGGACCTCGTCCACCACCGGCTATCCCGTCTACCCCCAGACCATCCCCAACGATGCGCCGCGCCTGACCGACCTGAAGGATCTCCTGAAGGGAACCGGCCTCAAGCCCAAGCCGTGCATCCGGAAGCTCTACAAGGATCCGATGTTCCCGGGGAAGGACAAGGAGTTCGACGTCATCAAGGACGCCAACCAGCGGATCATCGGCGTGAAGAGCACCTCCGCGGAAAAGCCGATCAGGCAGGGGCGGGAGAACTTCTGGCTCGACTTCGACTTCGCCGATTTCGAGGGGAAGAAGAGCTACAGCGAGTGGGAGTTCATCTGCATCCACTGGCCCAAGCCGATCGGCGCCGGCGGCCAGATCAAGGGGCTTTCCACCAGCAGTCCCGGCGGGCTGCCGACCGGCTCCGACTCCACCGGGTCCCAGCCTAACGGCCCCGGATCCCAGAACAGACCGTGACCGGCGGGGCCGGTCGTTTTCATGCCGCCTGACGCGCGGACAATCCGAGACTCTTTCCGGAGGCATCACTGATCTTCAAGAGCCTGACAACTCGCGTCATCGTGCTATCGATCTGCCTTTTGGTCTTCGGTATCAGCACCTTCGCCTTCCTCACCCTGCGGCGTGAGCAGCGGCAGCTGTTGAACTCCGCCCGGGAGTCCAGCGAACTCCTCCTCAACACCATCGAGCGCAGCGTCTACAACTCCATGCGGATCGGCAACACCGAGGACGTCCAGGTCATCCTGGAGATGGTGGGGCAAAACGAGAAGCTGGTCGGCGTCCGTATCTTCCATCCCCACGGGGTGATCCTCAAGTCCTCCCAGCCCGGCGAGGTCGGGCACATGGTGGACGAGCGCGACTTCAAGCTCTTCCTCGAGAACAAGCGGGAGGGGGTCTTCAACCTGGACGGGCACGGCGAGGTGCTCGGGATGGTGAAGCCGATCTACAACGACCGCCAGTGCAACCTCTGCCACGGCGACAAGAGCCGTATCATCGGCCTTCTGAACGTCAACTACTCGCTGGTGGAGACCCGCAAGAGGATCGTGGAGCTCACCAACCTCTTCATCCTTTCCACCCTGGCCATCATCTCCTTCCTCTCGCTCGCCATCTCGTTCGTCATGGTGAAGTTCATCAAGAGGCCGCTGGTCCGGATGAGCGACAACATGGCCAAGGTCGAGGCGGGAGACCTCTCGGTCCGCATGACCTCCCACGGCAAGGACGAGATCGGGCAGCTGATCAAGAGCTTCGACTCCATGGTGGGGAGGCTCGACAGCGCCAAGAAGGAGCTGGAGGCGTTCCACTTCCAGCAGATGGAGCGCGCCGACCGGCTCGCCTCGGTGGGGGAGATGGCGGCCGGCATCGCCCACGAGATCAAGAACCCCCTGACCGGGATCGCCGCCGCCATCACGGTCTTGAAGGACGACTTCACCTCCGACGATCCGCGGGCCATGATCATCAACGAGGTGCTGGAGCAGATCTCCCGGCTGGACAAGACGGTCAACGACCTCCTCTTCTTCGGGAAGCCGACCGCCCCCGAGCCGTCCTGCACCGACCTCAACCACACCATCCAGAAGACCCTGGTCTTCGCCGCCCAGCACCGCGGGGGGAAGAACATCGAGAAGGTCCTCCAGCTCGATCCCGACCTCCCGCCGGTCTACGTCGATCCCAAGCAGATGCAGCAGGTCTTCCTGAACCTCTTTTTGAACGCGGTGCAGGCGATGCAGCAGGGGGGGACCCTGACCGTGAAGAGCGGGATCACCCGGGTGGACGGCGTCGACATGGTGCAGATCCTGGTGACCGACACCGGGCAGGGGATCCCTCCCCAGATCCTGGAAAAGATCTTCACCCCTTTCTTCACCACCAAGGCGCAGGGAACCGGCCTTGGGCTGCCGATCTGCCACCGGCTGATCGACCAGCACGGGGGGCGCCTGTCGGTGGTGAGCGAGGACGGCAAGGGGACCACCTTCACCGTAGAACTTCCCGCCTTCCACCCGGAAGGAAAGTGCGGCATTACTCCCGTCAAGGAGCTTCCCCCCGGGGAGGATGCCATCGACCCGGCAACTGCCGGGCGTCCCGACACCTCGGCGACGACTCCAACCTGACCAAGATCAAGCCAAGGAGCATCAATGCGCAAGACGAAGATCATGGTAGTTGACGACGAACACCTCATCCGGTGGTCGTTGGAGCAGAATCTCAAGAAGCAGGGGTACGAAGTCTGCACGGCGGGAACCGGCGAGGACGCGCTGAGGCTCGCCCGCGAGGAACAGCCGGAACTGGTGCTCTTGGACTATCACCTCCCCGGGATCAACGGGCTGGAGGTGCTGCAGCGCCTGAAAGAGTACGACGAGGACATCGTGGTCATCATGGTCACCGCCCAGGGAGGGCTGGAGACCGCGGTGAACACCATGCGCCACGGCGCCTACGACTACATCAACAAACCGTTCAACCTGGACGAGATGTCGATCGTCATCAGGAAGGCCTTGGAGACCCAGGACCTGCGCCGCGAGGTGGTGCAGCTCAGGAGCGAGCACAAGAAGCTCGGCCCCCCGAAGATCCTCGGGAGCTCGAAGCACATGCGCAACGTGCTCGACATGATGGCCAAGGTCGCCAAGAGCGACGCCTCCACCGTGCTCGTGCAGGGCGAGTCCGGGACCGGCAAGGAGCTGGTTGCCAAGTGGATCCACTACGAGTCGGCCCGCTCCGACAAGCCGTTCGTGGCGATCAACTGCGCCGCGGTGCCGGCCACCCTTTTGGAGAGCGAGCTCTTCGGCCATGAGAAGGGCGCCTTCACCGACGCCAAGACCTCCAAGAAGGGTCTCTTCGAGCTGGCCGACGGCGGCACCGTCTTCCTCGACGAGATCGGGGACATGGAAATCGGGATGCAGGCCAAGCTCCTGCGCTTTTTGGAGGACAGGACCTTCCGGAGGATCGGCGGGACCAAGAGCATCCCGGTGGACGTCAGGATCATCTCGGCGACCAACAAGGACCTCCTGAAGGCGATCGAGGATAAGAGCTTCAGAAACGACCTCTACTACCGTCTGCAGGTCATCCCGATCTTCCTCCCGGCCCTGCGTGAGCGCAAGGAAGACATCCTGGTCCTGGCCAACCACTTCATCGAGGTGTTCGGCAGGGAGTTCAACAAGCAGGTGAAGGGGATCTCCAGCATGGCGGAGAAGCTCCTGGTCGAGTACAACTGGCCCGGCAACATCCGCGAGCTGAAAAACGTCATCGAGAGGGCGATCATCCTCGGCAACGACGAGAACCTGCTGTTGGAGAACCTCCCGCTGGAGATCGTGGCCAAGGCGTCGCAGGTGACCGTCCCGATGGCGACCTTCAAGCTGCCGCCGGAGGGGATCGACATCGAGGAAGTCGAGCGGGAGCTGATCAAGCAGTCCCTGGAGATGACCGACTGGAACCAGTCCAAGGCCGCCAAGAAGCTGAACCTCGGCATCGACGCATTCAGGTACCGGATGAAGAAGTTCGGCTTCCTGAAGTAGCGTTAAGGGCGGATAAGGGCAGAGGGAAAACCAAGGCAATGGAACGCGGATGACGCGGATTGAGCGGATTTACGCGGATTAAACCAGAATCAAGAACGAGGCTTTTGGGGTAAGTTCAAAGGCTGAGAGTCATAACAAAGAAAAGGCACCGGACGTAGTACGCGTCGGTGCCTTTTCTTTTTTGCTGGCATCAGAAGAAATTGCCAAGAGAGCGCGGCAACGAGTCCCCCCCCTTGTTAAAGGGGGGACAGGGTGGATTTGCCTTTAAGCCTGGTCCGCCTTTATCCGCCCAATCCGTGTCATCCGTGTTCTAATCCCTTTCAGATTTTAACCAGTTCGTACTCCCTCACCCCGACTCCTATCTTCTCCGCGTGCTCGAGCTGCACTTCCCAGTCGATCTCCGGGTGTACCCCTCTGAACTTGTCGCCTCCCGGCTCGTGCCCGCTGGCAAGCGCGGTGTCCTGGTTGCCACGGGCGTTATTGACCAGGTCGGCGCAGGCCTGGTCGAGCGCCACCGGATCGGTGGAGGCGCAGATCCCGATGTCGTTCACGATCGGGGCATCGGCGTGCCCGTAGCAGTCGCAGGCGGGGGAAACCTGGGTGATGAAGTTTAGAAAGAGGGTCTTTCCCTTCTTGCCGTGCAACGCCCCGGCGGCATACTCGGCCATCTTCCGCATGACGAGCGAGGCGCTCTCGTTCCACTGGATGTTGATCGCCTTCCTCACACAGGCGGTGATGCAGCGGCTGCAGCCGACGCAGAGCTCGGGGTCGATCTTCGCCTTACCCTCCAGTATGGTAATGGCGGCATGGGCGCAGGATTTGAGGCAGACGGAGCAGCCGTTGCAGTACTTCTCGGCCACCTTGGGCGCCACCGTCGAGTGCTGCTGCATCTTGCCGGTCCGGCTGGAGCACCCCATCCCGAGGTTCTTCAGGGTCCCGCCGAAGCCGGTCAGCTCGTGGCACTTGAAATGGGACACCGCCACCAGGGCGTCCGCCTCCAGGATCTCGGCGCCGATGTTGACCTTCTTCAGGATCTCGCCGTTCACCTCGACGTCGCGGGCGCTATGCCCTTTGAGCCCGTCGCACATGACGAGGGGAGCCCCCACCACGGCGTAGGCGAAGCCGTTTTCGACCGCGCAGGCGAGCGCAGATACCGCTTCCTTGCGCTGCCCCGGGTAGAGGGTCGAGGAGTCGGTCAAAAAGGGGAGGGCGCCGCACCCCTTGATCTCGTCCACCACCCGCCGCAGGAAAATCGGCCTGATGAAGGTGTGGTTACCCTTCTCCCCGAAGTGGACCTTGACCGCCACCAGCTCCCCCTCGTGCACGCAGGAGGCGAGTCCCGCTTCCTTCATTAGTCTCCCGATCTTGTCGAAAAGGTTCTCGCGGGCTCCGGCCCGCATGTCGGCGAAGTACACCTTGCTGGACATGGCTCTCTCCTGCTGAAATTATTGGCGATCTGGGATTGGTAGCATATCTCGCGCCGCATTTCAACCTGGTTAACCTTTTGCTTGCTCTGCCCAGAAAATATGTTATTTATTAAATTCATGAGACCACATGGCGTAAAAACAATCGAATGTGACGAGAGGGAGCTCTGGGTGATGGGGCTGGGTGACCGTCCGGAGCGGGGGAACGTGGTCTGCGGGTACCTCGCCAAGGGTGGGATTCGCTGCCGTACCGCCAAGCTGGAGGAACTCGCGGTCTGCACCCCCCGCGCCGTGCTCCTCGACATCTCACCCTGGTCCGACGACGGCTGGAGTGTCCTCCTATCCCTCAAGGCCAATCCCGCCACCCGCGAGATTCCGGTGCTGCCGCTTTATCTGAGCGAGGCGGGGGAGATCGGCGAGGTGATGAGGGTGGCAGGGTTCTTCACGCTTCCGCTCGAAGAGGGGTACCTCGCCAAGAAGCTCCGCCAGTACGGGTTGGCCGACGAGTCGGAGGATTACGACCTGCAGGCCATGATCGTCACCAGGCGCGGCGAGGAGGGGGTCCAGAAGACGGTCGAGGGGCTCGGCTTCGAGGTGGTGAACGCCTATACCGGCAAGGAGGCGGTGGCGCTCGGGACCCTCATCCATCCCTACATGATCTTCTGCTCGCTCCAGTTGGCCGACATGGCCGCCTTCGACCTCATGCACCGCTTCCTGCTCTACCCGCAGACCCGCAACATCCCGTTCTTCGTGCTGCTGAAAGACTCCATGAAACCGGGCGAGCGCACCGCCATGACCCGCAGCGTCGAGCACCTGGTCAGAAAGGAGTACCTCTCCGGCGAGGAGTTCCTTTCCTACTTCAAACGGGTCGCGACCTGAACTACTCGCGCCCTTTCCCCCGGCACCAAAAAAAAGACCGGCCCCCCGTCGAGGAGGGCCGGTCTTTTTTGCCTTTTGCGGGGTCGTCTTCTAGAAGATCAGGTTGAGACCGGCCACGAGGCCGCGGGTGATGTCGGTGTTCTCGCCGAGACCGTTTTTATTGTACTTGGTGTCGACGTACTGGAGGCGGTAACCGACCTGGACCGACAGCGGCAGAGCCTGCGGCTTGTAGGCCAGGCCGAGCTCGCCGAGGAAGTAGTTGGAGTCGCCCTTGTCGGTCCCGAGGCTCCCTTTGCGGTCGACGTCGAGCCAGCCGAAGCCGCCGGAACCGTAGAAGGCCAGGCCGTACTTGATGTCAGCCTTGCCGGAGATGCCGATGGTGGGCCCGCCGAACTCGTACTTGAGGGAGCCGAACTTCTGGGTGATGCTCTTGTACCCAACGGTCACGGCGACCGGTGACCAGAGGAAATAGCCGACCTGGGCATCCCACTCGGACCGTTTACCGTTGAAGGTGGAGCCGTCGGTGAAGTCGGTGAACTTGAATTCGGTCTCCGGGATGAAGCTGCCGGAAACGAAGGCGTTCTGGTACTTGAGGCTCACCACCGGGATGTTGAGAACCTTCGTGTTGGAGCTGTACTGGTGTCCCGAATAGGCGTTGCCGATGGTCTCCTCGGAGGTCTTCCAGTCGGCGACCCAGGCCTTGTAGCCGATGACGGCGGCGAGCTCGGAGTTGGGCAGGAGCCTGGACATCCCCTCCTCGGCCGAGGCCACACCTGCGAAAGCCACGAGGAATGCGAGTGCGAGCGATAACGTAAGTTTCTTCATCTTTCCCTCCCTTCTTACTGGTTGTACTGGCTGCGATTGAAATAAAGGGTGTCCGCCAATGGCGGCACCGGCCATATACTCTTGGTTGCTGGATCAGAACGCCGGGGGAAGAAAGTCGGTCGCCTTCTTCTCGGTCGCCTTTTCCTGGATGGAGCGTTTGTAATCCTCGAGCTCTCGCCTCTGCTTCTCGAGCTTCAACATCATCTCCGTACGCTGCTGCTCGGCCTGCCTTTCCATGGCCCGCTTCTCAGCCTCCATCCTCCTGGCCCGTTCGGCGGAGACCCGTTCGGCTTCCGCCTTTTCCTGGGCGGCCTGCTGCGCCTTGCGCTCGGCCTCGGCCTTCGCCTCGGCGGCCTGCAGCGCGCGCATCTCGGCTTCTTCCTTCTCCTTGGCCGCCTGCTGCGCCTTGAGATCGGCCTCCTCCTTCTCCCTGGCCGACTGCTCGGCCTGCCGTTCGGCCTCTTCCTTCTCCTGGGACGCCTTTTGGGCCTTTTCGTCGGCCTCCTTGCTCTTTTGGAGCGCGTTGGCGAACTCGTTGCCTTCGCCGCGGGTCATGGCACGAACCATGTGGCCGTAGGTGACGGCACCCGGCGAGGTCTCCAGGGTGATCTCCGCGTAGGAGGTCTTCTCCTTGACCTCGGTGACCAAGAGCTCCCCTATGTTGATGGTCTCGACCTCGAGCACCTCGCCGGTCTTGGGGTGCCTGATGGTCTCTCCTTCCTTGAAGACCTGGAAGCGGATACCCGGCTTGATGCCGTGCATCTTGCCGAGGTCGATCACCACCTTGGACTGGGTCCTTTGCACCACGTATCCTTCGAGCGGGAAGGCCTGCACGATCTTTTCCGCGATCTGCGGGATGAGCTCGTTGAGTTTCGAGGTGTTGGCCGACTTGACCGTCTCGGCTGCCACGATGGAGCCGGTCTCCACGCTGATCAGCCGCGCGTTGATTTCCACGGTCCCGCCGAAGTAGAGCACCGTCCCGGTGACGACCGTCTTGACCCCGAGCAGTTTGCCGAGCTGGGTGATGCTCTGGGTATCCACCAGCCCGGAGGTGGCGAGTTTTCTCTCCTCGAGGATCTTCTGCAACAGGCGGCGTTCGATGACGTCGAAGCGGCCGGTCTCCACCATGCTGGTCACCAGCCATTCGGCGACGATCCTTCCCATGTCGGCCGATTCGGAGCTCCCCTGGGTCTGGAATTCGAGCACCGCGATTTTTGTCTTTTTGAACTCGGCCCGCGCTTCGGTTGATAGAAGTGAGATTATACTAATTAGGGCCAGGACGACGAGGGTTTTGATTTTCATGACGCCACTTCCTTAATTGTCGTTGGCAATAGCAGGATTTCCTCTTTCACGTACTTGCTATTGGCAAAGCCTTATTCAGCGACGCCTGTCGTAAGAAAGTATCACCCAATCGCGGTGAGTCAAGGGATTGAAGGCGTATGAGGATTTATATTGTATACGGTACAGTTTTGGCGTGCAGGTTACTACGAAACTGGGAGCTTGTCAAAAAAAGAAGCAGGCCGAAACACTAAATTTTTGTTCGTTTCCCATCCCGTGTTAGACGGACAGCAGCGCGGTTTTCTTCACCGGGGCTTTTTCGCCAGTTTCACACTGGCTCAATCGTTTTTTCATATATGCGGATCGCTGCCGGCAGAGCTGAGAAAGCACGGCTTGATGGCATTGAGACTGGACGTCGTCTTGTTGAAACAGAAAAAAAGGCAGCGTCCATTGCGGGCGCTGCCTTTCGGGTCAGATCGGATGCAGCAAAACGGTTTGCTGTATTAGAAGCGGTAGTCGACCCCGAAGGTGAGACCCTGGTAGGTCTCGTCAAAGCTGGTATCGGTGGAGTGCTTCTTGATCATGTAGAGCCCCTGGTACTTGTACCCGAGGTTCGCAGAGAGCCCGGCGATGATGCGGTAGCCAAGCCCGGCCTCGACTGAGAAGCCGTAGTAGTCCCGGTCGAGTAGGTCGGTCTGGAAGTTGGTATCGGTGTATTCCTGGGTGAGGTAGAGGCCGCCGAGGTTGCCGTACACGGCAAGCCCGAGCGGCAGCGGCACGTTGCCGGTCACGCCGAGCACGCCACCCTGCTTCTTGAACTTCTCGGTGCCCCCGGGGTACTTCCCTTCCAGGAAGATGGCCTTGTAACCCCCGACGATGCCGAACTGGGGGATCAGCATGTAGCCGACCAGGACGTCGATGTCGTCGCGGCTCACTTTCTCGGTGCTGTTCTCCAGCTTGTAGTCGGTGGCAGAGGTGAGGTAGGTTACGCCCGCGAAGTACTTGCCGTAGCCGATCTTGGCGGTGGGGCCGATCATCAGGGCGGGGTCCTTGGTCTTCACCGTGAAGTTGTTGCCGGAGTTGTTGGCGGCGAATTTGAAGTCGTTGTACCACCCCTTCACGCCGAGACCGAAGGAGAGGTCGTCGGCCATGGCCGTGCCTCCCAAGGCCAGAAACGCGCATGCGACAAAGACCAGTAACAATACCTTTTTCATTCCCCCTCCTGTTGATTGGTGCACCACATTGCAATTGCCGCCCGGCCGGTCTTGGTCTTCCCGGCGGGCGGTGAAAAACTCTAGAAGCTCGGCAGGATGACGTTGATGTTGTTGTTCTCCTTGTCCTTCGCCTTCTCTTCCTCGGCGGCCTTGCGCTCGGCCTCGGCCTTGCGCTCCTTCGCCTTGCGCAGCCTCTCGCGCCAGTCGTCGTCGGACTTTTTCCGCTCCCGGGCGGCCTTCTCGGCGGCGGCGACCCGCTCCTTCTCCGCCTTCTCGGCGGCCACGGCCCGCTCTTTTTCGGCCCGCTCGGCGGCGGCTGCGCGTTCGGCCTCCTGGCGCTCCTTGGCCTCACGCTCCTCGCGCTCCTTGGCGAGCGCCCGGCGGCGTTCCGTGATGGCGTCGTCGAGTTCCTTGCGCTCCCTCTCCTCCCGGGCCTTGCGCAGCTCCTCCTCGGTCTTCTTGCGCTTGAGAAGCTCCGCTTCCCGCTTGCGGCGGGCCTCCTCGAGGGCGGCTTTCTTGGCCTCCTCGAGATCCTTCTGGCGCTGGGCCTCCTCGGCAGCCTTCCTGGCGGCTTCCTCTTCGGCGGCCCTGATGGCGGCTTCCTTACGGCGGAGCTCCTCCTCGGCCGCCCGGGCGCGCAGCTCTTCTTCCTTCTTCTTGCGGGCCTCCTCGGCAAGCCGCCTGTCGGTCTCGGCCTGCTTGATCGCCTCCGCCCTGCGCTTTTGCTCCTCCTGCTCCTGGATCCGGTTCTCGGTCTCCAGCCGCTCGTCCTCGTCCTTCTTCAGGCCGCGGACCTGGCAGAGCTCGTTTACGCAGTTGTATTCCTTCTCGTTGGTGACTTCGCCGATGGAGGCCTTCTCCTTGACCTCCTTGATGACGATCTGTCCCTTCTCGATGATCTCCTCGTCGATCACCTCGCCGGTCTTGCTCCGGATCGGCTCCCCCTTGATGTAGACGAGCATCTTCATCCCCACCTTGACGCCGTGGACGCGCCCGAGGTCGATGGTGACCGTCTTCCCCTGGCGCCTTACGATGTAGCCGTAGAGCGGGAAGGCCTGGTTGATCATGTCGGCGATCTCGTCGACCTTGGAGCGGAGGTCGCTCACCGAGCCGCCGATCACCTTTTCGGTGGCGAGGATGGAGCCCGTTTCCACACTGATGATGCGGGCGTTGATCTCGATCTTGTTGTCGAAGCTCATGACCGTGCCGGTGACGACCGTCTTCACCCCGTACATTTTCCCAAGCTGGGCGGCGCTGGTGTGGTCGACGAGCCCCGAGTTGCTCATCTTCTGCTCTTCGATCAGTTTGGTGAGGAGGCTGCGCTCGATGGTGTCGAAGCGCCCGGTCTCGACCAGGCTGGTGGTGAGCCATTCGGCAACCATCTTCCCGATGTCCTTGGGAAGATTGCCGCTCTGCTCGAATTCCAGCACGGCGAGCTTTTGCTTGCTGAACCCCGCGGCCTGAGTCTCATTAGATACCACCAATGCGACCAACAGGATCATCACGGTGAGCAAAATGTGTTTTATGGTCTTTCCGGTTGCCATGCCTGTACCTGCATCTTGAGTGAAATATTGGGGAATATAGTATATAAGTCAGCGTTGGTCAACGATTTCCTGAATTTCGACTAGGAAAAAGTTGGGGTTTATATCTCTTGGAGATACCGCTTTTGCCGCGACCGCCAAAGCCCCACCTGCCGAGGCCGCAGGGGCTGCAAGTCCCGGTGTAGCAGCCTTCATTAATTTAGTGTTTTTGGGGCGTTGCCGGTCGCTCTCCACTTGCTGGATATGACGGACAGAACCGAAGGTCCCCTTGCAGATATCTCCCCGGACAAACTGTCTCAGGGAGAAGCGAGTAATGAGAGACGACTCCCGTTCATGGGCGGAAGGAGGATGGCGGACCGCAAAGGCGCAATGAAACAAACGGCATTAGATTCTTTCGTGGACCGCCTGAGAGAGTGTGTGGTACAATGCCTGCCAAAATCGCGACTTTGCGCGGGAGTTGTTGCAGTGGTAAAGGAGGGTAGTGTCATGATCGGGAAGAGATTTGCGGTACGTTTTGTCAGCATGGTGAGCTTGTGCCTGTTAGTGAGCTGCGGAGGTTCAGGCGGCTCTTCAGCCACTGCCAATGTTCCTCTTACCAGTGACAGTTACGCGATTTCGACTCTTGCCCGTAACACAACTCCGGCCGTGGTGGCTACCGATTATTCGACTGCCGTGTCGGGGACCACCCAGTTCGCGCTGCGGGCATTCCCGCTGCTTGACTCAAACCTCAACCACAACACCTTTTTCTCCCCTTACGGCATCACGGAGAACTTCCTGCTGCTCGCCCCCGGCGCCAACGGGATGACCTTTACCGGGATCCAGCAGGCCCTCTCCTTCTCGCTGCCGCCCGACTTGCTCTATCCCGCCTTCGATCAACTGGACCTGTTGGTCGCCAGCGAGACCTCCGGCTCGACCTTGAGCAACGGGCTCCACACCCCGAGCCTGGTCACCGCCAACGCCATCTGGACCCAGAACACCACCAAGGTGCTTTCCGCCTATCTCAACACCCTGGCGGTCAACTTCGGGGAAGGGGTGCACCAGCTGAACTTCGCCGCCCCCAACGCCAGTACCGTCATCAACGACTGGGTGGCTCAGAATACCAACAACCTGGTGCAGAACCTGATCCCCGCCTCTTCGGTCTCGGCGGCCACCAAGATGGTTCTCACCAATGCGACCCTGTTCGAGGCCGACCTCGCCTCTCCCTTCAACCCGAGCAACACCGCTAACAAGACCTTCTACAACCGTGACGGCTCCACCGTCTCGGTGCCGCAGATGCAGACGGTCTTTTCGTCGATGCCGTACACCGGTACCACCACCTACAAGGCGGTCGAGCTCCCGTACGCGGGAGGGCTCCTGTCGCTGGTGGTCATCGAGCCGGCCGCCGGCACCTTCGATACCTTCGCTAATTCCTTCACCCCCGCCGTGCTGAGCAGCATAACCTCGGGGCTTTACTCGACCACCGTCGATCTCACCCTGCCCAAGTTCTCCTTCAGCCAGTCGCCGGCCATGAAGAGCATCCTGCAGAGCCTGGGAATGACCAGCGCGTTCGCTCCCGGCCAGGCCGACTTCACCAAGATCGACGGCGCCACCGACCTCTACCTCGGCGACATCTTCCACCAGGCCTACGTCTCCGTCTCGGAGGGGGGGACGGTCACCGCGGTGGCCACCGGGACGCTTCCCCCCAGCCGCACCACGGTCGCGCCCTCCTCCTTCCCGGCAGGAGGGGGCGTTTCCCTGACCCAGAGCATGGTAGTCGACCACCCGTTCATCTTCCTCATTCGCGAGCGCTCCACCGGCCTCATTCTCTATCTCGGCAAAGTGGTTCACCTCTCGTAGAGGTAGATAGCGATTGGGAGGAACACGAAAAGGCGGGGATCTTTCCCGCCTTTTTCTTTTTTTTGCTCGCAAGATCTTCACGTTTGCTTTCTGATTCGGCATTTGATAGGAATGCAAGTACTGAGAAGCCGGTGTTGACTGACAAACACGGAGAGCGCCCTGTATGAAATTGAGAAACGTACTTGTACCGGTCCTGGTAGCGTTGTTGATGGTCGTCACGGAAGTAAAGAGTTTCGCAGGTGTGTACTCCGACGACCTCGCCAGGTGCATGGTGGGGGCCACCTCCGTAGAGGACCGCCGGGCCTTGGTCGTCTGGCTATTCTCGGCGGGCTCCCTGCACCCGGCGGTGAAGTCGATCACCGCGGTCTCTCCGCAGCGGCTCGACACCGCGAACAAGCTGGTGGCGGACATCGTCATGCGGCTGCTCACCGACTCCTGCGTCACCCAGGCGCGCGAGGCCATAAAGTTCGAAGGGAAGTCGGTCCTGGAAAGCAGCTTCGGCGTGCTCGGCCAGGTGGCCGGCCGGGAGCTCTTTTCCAGCCCCGAGGTGGGAGTCGCCATGCAGGGCATGGCCAAGTATCTCGACGCGGCAAAATTGAAGCAGTCGCTGGTGGAGAAATAGCCTCGCTATGTGCGTCTACCAAAGGACCTCTGTAGGCCTGACCGTGGCCGGCGGCAAAAGCTTCATCCTGCTGGTGGGCGCTGTCCTCTCGCTTGCCGGCTGCGCGGCGGGACCTCCCCCGGTGAAGGGGGACCTGCCGTGGGAGCGTGGCGGCGACTTTGCCAAGGTGAGTTCCGGCAATCGCGCCATGGTCAGAACGAGGGTCGCCCAATTCGGGGACGCGCCTGCCGCCGAGAAACCGGTCGACGCGCAGGCTCTCAACCTCGCCCCGCCGGAGGACAAGGTTCCTTCGCCCCCGCCCCCGCCTGCACTGCCGGAACCGGCGATCGCGCCACCTCCCGCGGCGGTGATCCCCCCAAACCTGATGCCGGCCACCATTCCCGCCGAAACGAAGCCCGGCTACGATTTCGCCCTCCGCGATGTCGAAGTCAAGCGTCCAGCTTTCCTGCTGAATGAAACGTCCACCACCTTCCACGATCTCATGGCATGCAACCACGGCGTGGCTCCCGTTTCCGTCGCAATGGACGTCCAGCCGGACAAAACGGAGAACGTCGAGTTGGATAAACCGATGCCGCTCGATATGGCGGTGCCCCCCAACACGGACCAGGTGATCCTTCGTTCAGGTCCCAAGGACAAAAGCGGCGCGGCAAGGCTTTCCTATACCTATTCGTGGAGTATCGGCCTTTACACCGCCGAACATCGCTGTCCGGAGGGGTACCGGTTCCCATTCGGTACCAAGGTCCATGCCTATGCGTCGGTGGCCGATAAGGCTCACACCTCCGCCTATGACCGTAACGCGATCAGTTTCGACCTCCCCAGCGGCACGGAGGTCCTGGCGGCCAGGAAGGGAACGGTCGTCGGGATCTCCCACGACAGTATCGATCTCCTGCACGATGATTCGACGATCGCCACCTACTCCCATCTCGGCAAGTTCGCCAAAGGGCTTAAGGTCGGGAAGGAGGTCGCCGCGAAAGCCCCCCTCGGTGTGGTGAAGCCGGTCGGCGCGGGAGCCGCCTATCTCTACTTCGTCGTCTGGCGCCCGGAGCCAAGGCACACCAGGACCCCCGGGTCTGGCAGGCCCTCGGCCACCTTCGAACGCGTCTCCTTCCCCGCCGAATTCTGCCCGGAGTCAGGCACCTGCTCGGTCATCACCAGCGACCAGGCCGTCCCGATCCCGGCGCCCAAGAAACGAAATCACAAAAAGCGCGGGTAACCGGAGAGCCGGCCTCGATCCCGGCTTCCCAATGGCAGGCTAAGGCAGAGGTGCCGCCGCGCCCGCCAAGGCGGATTCGCCAGCAGGTTCACGGCCGGTAGGCTACACTGTTAATCGTGGAGTGGGTGCGTCCCATTCGAAGACACAGGAGGCCTTCCACGTCGAAACTACGCGTGAATAGCTTCGCGATTTCCATCGATGGTTACGGCGCCGGACCCAATCAGGATCTCCAGAACCCGCTTGGGGTGGGTGGCGTCGATCTCGTGGAGTGGTTTTTTCAGACCCGGGTGTGGCGGGAAATGCATGGGCAGGACGGCGGGGAGACCGGCGTCGATAACGGGATGGCGGAGAAGGGATTCGCCGGTGTAGGTGCCTGGATCCTCGGCCGGAACATGTTCGGTCCCGTCCGCGGCCCCTGGCCGGATGAGAGCTGGAAGGGGTGGTGGGGTGAGGAACCGCCGTACCACGTCCCGGTCTTCGTGCTGACCCATCACCCCCGCGCGCCGTTGAAGATGAAGGGGGGAACCGAGTTCAGGTTCGTCACCGAAGGGATCGACGCCGCCTTGCGGGAGGCGATGGTCGCGGCCGGCGGCCTCGATGTCCGCCTGGGAGGCGGGGTGTCCACCATCCGCCAGTACCTGCAGGCGGGGCTGGTCGACGAGCTCCACCTGGCAATCCGCCCCGTCCTCCTCGGCAGTGGGGAGCACCTGCTGAACGGCATCAACATGCGGGCCCTCGGTTATGACTGCGTGGAGTCGATAGCCGGCGAGCGGGCGACCCACGTCATCCTTCGCAAGCGGACAGAGACCTGACCGGGCACGACCGGCGAGAATGATCCGGCGACCCCGGCAGGCCAACCTCCCGGCTAGATCCTCACGGTCTTGTAAAGGAAGTTCTTGAAGCGGAAAAAGCGTTTGCGCTCTTCCTCATCGGTCTGGGGATCGCCGGTCACCGCTTTCAGGTGGCGGGCGATTTCCGGCATGCTCTTGCCGTTGGTGAGGCGGCTCTTCTCCACCACCAGGCAGACCACGTCCCGCGAGATTCTACTCTGTGAGTACGGTTCGTACACCGCTTCCCAGAAGTCCTTCCCCTCGGCGATCTCCTTCATGATCGAGCCGGCTACCTCGTCCGCCAGCCGCTCCGTCGGGGGGGCGCCCTGTCCCCGCATCCCGTCCCGGATGGCCCGCCTGATGTCTTCGCCGGTCACCACTTTCCCCGCCCTGAAAAAGAGCGCCCTCAAGAGAATGCTTCGCAGCTCGCGGATGTTCCCCTGGTAGTTGTGGCTGACCAGCGCCTCCTTGGCCTCCTTGGAGAGGCTGGGGGCGTCGTCGCGGCTCTCCTCCTCGCGGCTTCTATAGGTCCGGTAGAGCTTGCCTAAGAAGTGGGTGGAGAGGTCGGGGATGTCCTCGCGCCGCTCGTTCAGCGACGGGACCACCACGGAGAGCTCGGAAAGCCGGTGGTAGAGGTCTTCGCGGAAGTTCCCGAGCGCGATCTCCTTCTGGAGGTCCTTGTTGGTGGCGGCCACCAGCAGGACGCGGCTGATGCGCTCGCGGTTTTCCCCCAGCCGCACGAAGCCGCCGTTGTCGAGGAAGCGGAGGAGCTGGACCTGGGTCTTGGGGTCGGCGTCCCCGATCTCGTCCAGGAAGACGATCCCTCCCCGGGCCTCCTCGATGATCCCGCGCCGGTCGCTGTAGGCGCCGGTGAAGGCCCCCTTGGCGTGGCCGAAGAGTTCGGAGTAGGTGAGTTCCCCGCTGTAGGCGGCGATGTTGGTCTTTTTCACCGGCAGCTCGCCGTCCGGGTTGACCTCCTGGCGGTAGAGCTCGTTCAGCTTGTTGTAGAGGTTGTTGAAGAAGAACTCCTTGCCGGCGCCGGTCGGCCCCAGCACCAGGATGGAGGGGAGCCCGATGGTGGCCTCCTGGAGGATGTTCTTGCTCCAGAGGGTGATGCGGTTGGAGAGCGGGCGCGACACCGTGTTGATGAAGGCGACGATCTCCTGGGCCTTGCGGCTGTTGCCGATGATGTTGCCCAGCCGATAGGAGGAGACCTTCGGGTCCTTGTAGGCGATGTCGCTCTGGAGTCTGGTGACCTCGTGCTGCAGGCGGTCGATCCGCTGGATGTCGGAGATGTGCCGCGAGGTCAGCCGGTCGATGATCTGCAGTATCCGCTTGTGCTCCTGGGTGAAGTACCCCTCCTGCAGCGAGTTGAGGCAGATGACGGCGATCACCACGTCGTCGCTCACCACCGGCACCGCGATCTCGCTCTTGATCAGCTCGCTCATCGGGCGGTGAAAGCCGCTGTGCTGGCTGTAGTCCGCCACCCGGCCGATGATCTTCGGCTCCTTCACCCATGCCACGTACCCGGTGAGACTCCGCTCCTCGGGAGGGAGCTCGGGCCCGCCGATCTTGAAGGGGGGGATCTTCTTCTTGATCCATTCCTTGTTCTTGGCGCCGATGATGTTCCCCTCCTCATCCTCGACCACGAGCCACTTGTCCCCCTCGCGCTCCTCCACGATGGCGATGCTCCCGGTGTCGGCGCCGATCAGCTCGGTCGCCTTGGAGAGGACCTTGGTTAGGAACTGGTGGAGCCCCTCGTTTCTCTCCTGAAGCAGGTCGGAGATCTCGGAGAGGACCCGGATCTCGAGGTGCTCGCCGCCGACCTCGTTGATGACCCGCTCCACCATCTCGGCGTGGGTTTGCAAAAGACCCATCTCGAATTCGGTAAACCGGGTGGCCTGGCGGGTGAAGTAGTTGATGAGGCAGATGAGCCGGCGGGAGTCGGGCTCGTAGCGGGGGACCATGTAGAGGCTTCTAAGCGACATCTCCTCGGTCAGTGCCCGGCGCTGGATGTTCAGCTCCGCGAGGTCCTCGAAGAAGATCGGGGAGAGGAGCCGGTCGTCGGCGATCACCCCCGCCTCGTTGACGTAGCGGGAGACGAGGGAGCTCCCCTGCTTGAGATCGACGCTCCCGACGGTGTCGTACAGGCGTTTGAGGTCCGGATCGGCGGCGTGGCTTGCCAGCACCTCCATGATCCCGTTCGAGGGTACGAGCACCGAGGCGAGCGTCAGCCCGTCGATCAGACGCACCGCGGAGCGCACCATGAAGCCGGCCGCCTCCCTCCTCTTGTAGAGCTCGACCCGCCTGGTCAAAAGGAGCTGCTGGTGATATTTGCGCGCCATGTCCACCCGCTCCCCGGCCCGGCCGAGGAAGGGGGTGAGCCGGGCGATCTGGGCCGGGGAGAGAAGGGCGCCGTCCACGCAGACGACCCCGATCGACTTGCCGGAGCTGGTGATGGGAACCAGGGTGGTGCCGTCGATCCGGAAGCGGTGGGAAAAGTCGCGGTCCAGGGGGAGGCCGGTCTCGGCGGGATGGTGGTACTGCGCCATCCTCTGCCCGAGGAAGGCGATGGAGACACCGCTCTCCTGGGAGATGATCGGGAAGGTGACCTCGCGGATCTCCCCAGCGAAGCTGCCGCAGGAGTAGGCGCAGGAGAGGGCGCCGCGGGTAAGGTCCTCCAGGTAGATCCGCACCCGCTCCTGGGAGGAGACCAGCCGGGTCCCCTGTCCGACCAGGTGCAGCATTTCGTCCAGGTTCTCTTTCCCGAACGTCTCGATTTTGTCGCTGATCCTTGCCAGCTGCTCGGTTATCGCGGTCATCGCTCCCTCTGAGTACAAAATTTACACACCTGGGTAGATTAGAGAAAAAGTGGCAGGGTGTCAAGGCTGGGGAGGAGGATGGGAGGAAAGCGGGCGAGAGTCAATCTTCCCTCTCCCCGGAAGAGGGGCAGGGGTGAGGGACGGGGTAGGGGGGAGACCTCCCTCACCCGCCCTTCGGGCCCCCTCTCCCCTGAAGGGGCGAGGGGGATAGGGGAATGGGTTAGTTGAGCCCTTTGCGGATCTGGTAGAGCTCTTCCAGGTTGAGGCCGTTCAGCTCGAAGAACTCGCGCTCCAGTTCCTCGACGTAGAAGCGGTCGAGGCCGGAGTTCTCCAGGAAGTCTTCGCGCAAGGAGCTGTCCTTCTCGGCGATGATCTGCGGGAGGAGGTTGTGGATGTAGACCGCCTCCTTCTTGATGGTGAGGATCACCTCGTGGAACAGGTACTGCGGGATCTCCCCTTCCAGGAGCTTCTTGTGCTGCAGCTCCTCGGTGAGCTCCTGCTTGAGGGCCTCCTGGTCGGCCTTGGTGTGGTACTTCGAGTAGAAGTTCCTGATCCTCTCCTTCACGTGCTCGAGCAGGGTCAGGTAGATCCGCTCGTCGCTGTCGATCCTCTGCAGATGGTCGAGGAGCGCGTGGGTGGTCATCCGGTTCTCCTCGATGAGCTTCAGCCCCTCCGCCAGGTGGGTGACCTTTTTCCTGCCGTAGATCCCCAGGTACTTGTCCTCGAAGATCCCCGAGAGGAAGAGCTTGGTGAAAAGGTCGGGGGCCAGCATGTCGAAGGCGCTCTTGTTCCCCAGGAGGCTTCTGATCATCTCCTCGGTCACCTTGACGTTCTCCATGAAGGCGAGCCGGTTGATGGCGGAGGAGGTGGCGTCGTAGCGGTCGAAGTAGGTGATGATGTAGGAGTACCCTTCCAGGATCGAGATGTCGGCGCCGTCGCGGATCTTCTCGTCGCAGGCCTTGCTGGCATCCAGAAGCATCTCCTCGAAGGCGTGGTCGCGGTTTTCGGCGGCCTGCTTCTTCGCGTAGAGGAGCTTCAGCATGTCCTCGGTGTCGATGGTGCTCTCGATGTGCCGCTCGGAGAGGAACATCCCTTCCAGGATCTGCCTCGTCTCGGAGATGTAGTTGCTCTCCTCCAGGTCGACAAGCTTCTTGTCCTTCTTGAGCATCTCGTCCAGGGTGTAGAAGAGCGCCCCCGGGATCTTGTTCCTGACCGAGAGGGTCTTAAGCCGCGTCAAGCGGGCGTTTTCGAGCTTGTTGATCTCCCCCTTGCGGTTGCAGGCGATCAGGATGTTCTTGTACTCGTCGACGATCCGGCGGTTGTCCGGATGCTTGTACATGACGTCGATCCGGATCCGCTCCTGCTGGTAGCGGTCGATGCCGTAACGCTCGGCGAGGACGGCCAGCATCTGGAAGTCGGCGTCGGTGATTTTCTTGTTGTTGAAGTAGAGGGTGCGGAAGATCTCGCAGTACTCGCGATGGCGGGTGTTGATCAGCTTGAAGAGGAAGAGGTGGGCGGTCGGCTCGTCCAGGATGCTTAAGACCTCCTGGATGATGGCGTTGTCGTCCTCCTGGCCGACCGCGAAGCTTCTCTTGAGCGCCTTGCCGAGCACCCGGACGATCCGCTCCTGCTGCTCGTGGAGAAGCCCGGTGAAGTCGGCGCCGGTCAGCGCGAAGAAGTAGTTGAAGACGGCGTTGCCGTCGAAGAAGATCTTGTCGTAGCTCAGGTAGCCGTCGGTGCGGTCGGAGAAGCGCAGCGTGCCGGACTTGTGGTCGTAGTGGGTGCCGTAGACCACCAGCCGGTTGGAGACCTCCTCCTTGGCGAGGTCGGCGATCGGCTGGTCGACGCCGAACATGTACTCGCAGAAGATGCCGCCGTTGCCTCGGTGGCTGATCCCGTCGCGCCCTATGATGAACTCGTTGCCGGGGGAGAAGAAGCGGATCTCGTTGGAGTCGGCGTGGTCGGTGTTGAAGAAGTAGCGGTTGTAGGCCTCGTTGCCGGCTGTGATGGCATAAAACTCGATGTGGTCGTTGGCATAGCCGTGCAGTCGAATGTCTCTGAACATCAGGTTCCGTCCGTTTCTTGGGTGGCTTGCCCCTTGGCTTGGCACGTCGATCAAAGTTCCACCGCCATGCCGTCATACGCCAGCTCCACGCCGTCGGGGAGCTTCTCGCCGTCTTTGTGGTGCACCTCGTGGGTGAGGTGGGTGAGCAGGGTCCGCCGCGGTTTGAGTTCCCGCACCACCTGCAGCGCCCCCTCGATGTTGAAGTGGTTGGGGTGCGGCGAGTAGCGCAGGGCGTCGATGATCAGCAGCTCGAGCCCGTTGAGGAGGGCCATCGAGCTCTCCGGGATGCTGCTGCAATCGGTCAGGTATGCCGCGTCGCCGAACCGGTAGCCGGTGGTGGCGAAGGATCCGTGTCGCATCGGGATCGGGACGATGCGGCAGCCGAAGAGCTCGAAAGCCTCCTCGACCGAAAACGGCTCCATGAGGGGGGCGTACCCGTCGGTCTGCCTCCCCTCGAAGATGTAGCCGAAGCTCGCCGCCACCTTATCCATGGTGTCGGGGCTGCCGTAGCATGGGATCACCTTGCGGTGCAGGAAAAAGAAGCCGCGCAGGTCGTCGATGCCGTGAATGTGGTCGGCATGGGTGTGGGTCAGCAGCACCGCGTCGATCCGCGGGATCGCTTCCCTGAGCGCCTGCTCGCGCAGGTCCGTCGAGGTGTCCACCAGGATGCGGCTACCTCCGCACTCGACCAGGATCGAGGCACGGGTTCGCTTGTCGCGCGGGTCGGTTGAATCGCAGACCTGGCAATGGCAACCTACCATCGGGACACCCGTCGAGGTACCAGAGCCGAGGATGGTAATTTTCATGTGTGGCACCTCGGAATGGCGTAAATTAGCATGATTCAAGCGGGTGAGGCAAGGGTTATCCCTTGACTGCCGTGGGAATCTTGGCCATCATGCGGCGTCGATCTGGTATGATTTTTAACCGGGGGGCTCTCATTGGCGAGAGGGGCCCGTTCGCCGGCAGTTCGAAACGAAAGAAGAGCTGGAGGATTCCATGCGGGTAGCGATGATCGCCCCAAACTACACATCCGGAAAAACGGGGAACTTCGTAACCGTGAGCAGGCTGGAGCGCCACCTGCGGGACCTGGGCTGCGAAGTGAAGGTCTTCGGCGTCGACCGGTTGACCGCCGAGAAACTCCTGCAGGGGGTGAATGATTTCGCCCCCCAGCTGCTGCACGCCTTCCACGGCTACTCAGGGGGCAGGGTTGCCCACGCGCTGGCCGAGGAGCTGGGGATCAGGTACCTGGTCACCATCACCGGAACCGACGTCTACCAGACCCTCATCGACCAGCGCAGTCACGAAACCCACCTGGCCCTGCGGGGCGCCGAGCGGCTGGTGGTCTTCGACTGCGCCATCAAGAGAAGGCTTGCCGAGCATCTCCCCTCGCTTGAGCCGAAGACCACGGTGATCGCCCAGGGGGTGGATCTTTTGGAGGGTTGTCAGGGCGCGGCCGAGGACAAGGGGGACGCCTTCACCTTTCTCTTCCCGGCGGGCCTGCGCCCGGTCAAGAACGTCCTCTTCCCGCTGGCTCCTCTGCAGCTCCTCCACGCCGTCTATCCCCAGATCCGCCTCCAGCTGGTCGGCCCGGTGATGGACTCCGCGTATGCGGAAGAGGTGCTCAATGCCGTCGAGAACTTCCCCTTCGCCCGCTACCTCGGTGAGGTGCCCCACCACTCCATGGCGGCCTTGTACCGGGGGGCCGACGTGGTCCTCAACTGCTCTTTCTTCGAGGGGGGAATGGCGAATGCCCTGCTGGAGGCGATGGCGTGCGGGAAGGCGGTGCTCGCCTCCGACATCGAGGGGAGCCGATCCATCGTGAAGGAGGGGGTGACCGGCCTTCTCTACCGCGACGAGGCGGAGTTTCGTCACAAGGCCGAGCGGCTTATCAACGACCCCCATCTGCGGGAGCAGCTGGGGAACAACGCCTGCGAGCTGGTCGCGGAGAAGCACTCTCCCGAGGCGGAGGCGCAGGCGTACCTGGAGCTCTACCAAAGTATCCTCGCCGACTAGCCCCTTCCCCACCCCTTACCCAGAGGATTTCCTCCCCTCACCCCTTCAGGGGGTGGCCGAAGGCCCTTAAAAATATACCCTCGCCCCTTCAGGGGAGAGGGTGGCCGAAGGCCGGGTGAGGGATGTTTTCTGCCGCCCCCTTCCCGTTACCCCTCGTGTTCCCCATCCTGCTGAACACTCTCAAGCCCCAACAACCCCTTCGCCTCCTGCTCCGGCAGCTGCTCGATGCCGTGCATCTTCTTCTGGATCCTGCGGGTCCTGGTCGCGGCGGTGTCGATGCTGGAGGATGCCTCGTCGAGCTTCTTCCTGGTCTTGTCGAGCAGCGAGCCGAAGGTGGCGAACTCGCTCTTGATGGCACCCAAAAGGCGCCAGACCTCGCTGCTGCGTTTCTCGATGGTGAGGGTTCTAAAGCCTAAGCTCAGCGAGGAGAGGAGGGCGGCCAGGGTGGTGGGCCCGGCGATGATCACCTTGTACTCCCGCAGGATGCTGTCGAAGAGACCGGGGCGCCCGAGCACCGTGGCGTAGCTTCCCTCGTTGGCGAGGAACATGACGGCGAAGTCGGTGGTGTCCGGCGGCGCGATGTACTTGTCGCAGATCAGCTTGGCCATCCCCGCCACCGTCCGCTCCAGCTGGCGGGAGGCCTCCTGGATCTGGAGCTGGTTCCCGTGCTCCTGGGCCTCCACGAGCCGCAGGTAGTCCTCCTGGGGGAACTTCGCGTCGATCGGGAGCCAGAGCGGCCTGTCGTCGCGCCCCGGGAGGCGGATGGCGAACTCCACCCGGGCGTCGCTCCCCGGCTTGGTGGCGACGTTGGCGTCGAACTGGTCCGGGGTCATGATCTGCTCCAGGAGGTTGTGGAGCTGGACCTCGCCGAGGGTCCCGCGGGTCTTCACGTTGGAGAGGACCTTCTTGAGATCCCCCACCCCGGCGGCCAGGTTCTGCATCTCCCCCAGCCCCTTGTGGACCTGCTCGAGTTGCCCGCTCACCTGCTTGAACGATTCCCCGAGCCGCTTCTCCAGGGTCTGGTGGAGTTTCTCGTCCACCGTCGCCCGCATCTGCTCGAGCTTTTGGGCGTTGTCCTCCTGGAGCCACTTGAGCCTGAGATCCACCGTTTCCCTCAGCTTGTCGAGCCGCTGCTCGTTGCTCGCGGTGAGGGTCCCCAACTGCTTGCTGAAGCCCTCCATCTGACCCTTTTGCAGTGACGCGATGTCGATCATCCCGCGCTGCACCGTCTCCCCGAACTGGCGAAGGGTGCCGGAGAGCTCCTCCCGGTTTCTCCCCAGTTCGGCCTGGAACATCCTTTCCAGCCTCTCGACCGATCTCTCCAGTTCATCGAACCGGCGCTGGCCGGAGGCGTTGCGCAGCGCGCTGACGAGCGTCCAGACGGAGACCGCCAGGGTGGCGCCGCAGACAAGGAGCAGGATCAGCGGGAACTCCTGGCTCATCCACGCTCCTTGAGGCCGTTGAGGAAGTTCAAGAGGATGGCGTTGAACTCGGCGGGGCGCTCGAGGTTCAGCATGTGCCCCGCCTTTTCGATGGTGACGCTCTGGCAGTCGGGGAGATGGGAGCTGAAGATGGAGACGGCGTCCGGGGAGGCGGCCCGGTCCTCGCGGCCGGAGAGCACCAGGCAGGGCCGGGTCACCTCGGGGAGGAGGGTGGTGTAATCCTTGCGGTCGCGCATGGCGAGGAGCCCCCCGGCGAGCGCGTGCGGGCTCGTGTCGCGCATCCAGGAGGTGACCTGGGCGATCAGTTCCGGATGCTCCTCCGAGGTGCCGGGGGCGAAGAGGAGCTCGGCGAAGATCTTGGTGATCGGGTTGGCCCCCATCCGCTCGGCCTCCGCCGCCATGACCGTCCGGCGGGCGCGCCCCGTCTCGTCGTCGGCGGCGCTCTTGGTGGCGATGAAGCAGGCGGCGCGGACCCGCTCAGGGTAGCGCTCCAGGAGGTTCAAAAGTATGTACCCTCCCATGGACATACCCCCGATGGTGGCCTGCTCGATGTCCAGCGAGTCGAGAAGGGCGATGATGTCGTCCGCGAAGCGGTCGATGCTGTAGCCGGAGGAGGGGACGTCGCTGGCGCCGAAACCCCTCAGGTCGGGGGCAAGGAGCCGGTAGCCGGCGGCGGCCAGGGGCTCCAGTTGCGGCTGCCACATCTGCCGGTTGAGGGGGAAACCGTGGATCAGCAGGACGGCCGGCCCTTGGCCGCAATCGTCGTAGGCGAGGTTTATGTCGTCTATTCTCAGTTTCATGGTCAGGTCCTCTCCGAGCGTGAATTGGTGTCGCGGCCCCGTCCCGGCCGCTTTGGGGTGGCTCGGCGCGGGGTAGTATAGAGGAACGGCGGGGAAAATCAAAGGGAAAGGGTGGCCGGGGGGCGCTTTGCAATGGTTAATGATAAAGGTATATTAATATAAAAACCTGAACTGTCGATCCTGATCTCCCCGGACGGAGCGGCGAATTCGACACCCAACTCGCCACTTCGGCCGGTCAAACTATGAGGAGCGATCGCTATGGAACTTCTGAACGAGGAACTGGTGGCAAGGCTCTACTACCACGTGAAGCCGTTCATCCCGCGCAGGATGCAGCTCGGTATGCGGAGCCTGGTGGCGCGGCAGAAGCGCTACGCCCACCGCGACGACTGGCCGATCGACCAGCGCGCGGCAGCGACCCCTCCCGGCTTTTTCGGGTGGCCGGACGGCAAGCGTTTCGCGCTGGTGCTCACTCACGACGTCGATACCGCCCGCGGGGTGGCCCGCTGCCAGCCTTTGATGGAGCTGGAAAGGGAGGCGGGCTTCCGCTCCTCCTTCAATTTCGTCGCCAGGGATTACTACCTTCCCACCGATCTCAGGAGGCGGCTGGTCGCGGAGGGGTTCGAGGTGGGGGTGCACGGCCTCGAGCATGGGCGCCAGCTGTACGAGTCGGCGGCGGCCTTCGCGGAGCACGCCCGGGGGATCAACCAATGCCTGGCCGATTGGGATGCCGTGGGGTTCCGCTCTCCCTGCATGTACCACAACTTCGACTGGCTGCATGCGCTCGAGATAAGCTACGACGCGTCGTCCTTCGACACCGACCCCTTCGAGCCGCAGTCCGACGGCGTGGCCACCATCTACCCCTTTTATCACCGCCAGCCGGACGGGGAGGGGTACGTCGAACTTCCCTACACCCTGCCGCAGGACTTCACCGTCTTCGTGCTCTTCGCCGAGGGCGACATCGAGATCTGGAAACGAAAGCTCGCCTGGCTTGCCGAGTGGGGAGGGATGGCCCTCCTCATCACCCATCCCGACTACATGAGTTTCGACCATCCGCCGCGCTTCGACGAGTACGATGCGGAACGCTACCGGGAGCTGCTCGCTCACGTAAGAGCCCGATACCAAGGTGAATTCTGGCACGTCCTACCGCGGGAGATGGCGGCCTTCTGGAAGGAACAGGTGGTGGGGTGAACGCTAACGGTCCCCATAGCATTGCACTTTTTGTAAACGCGTGCTAAATTGCCCGCTTCGGCCGATAGGGCCAGAGGTGGACCGTAACATGCTTATACTCACGCTCAATTGCCGCAGGTTCTCGCTCCAGTACCAGTTGTACGACTGGGGAAGACGGGTTTCGCTGGCCAACGGGAAGGTGGAACGGATAGTGGTGGGGGATTCCTTCGTGACCCACCGGGTTCCCGGCAGCGCCCCCCAGCACCGCGACCGGGACTGTGCCGATCACCGGGACGCGTTGAGGCTGGTGCTCGACGTTCTCACCGACCCGCAGATCGGCGTCATTCCCGAAGTTTCCCGCATCGCCGCCGTCGGCCACCGCGTCGTTCACGGCGGCGAGAAGTTCACCCAGTCGGCCCTCATCACCGAGCCGGTCACCGACGCCATCCGGGAGATGGCCAGCCTGGCCCCCCTCCACAACACCCCAAACCTCGCCGGCATCCGCGCCGCCGGCGAACTCCTTCCGGATCTCCCCCAGGTAGCCATTTTCGACACCGCCTTCCACCAGACCATGCCGGCCGAGGCCTACATGTACCCGATCCCCTACGACTGGTACAGAAAACATGGCGTCCGGCGTTACGGCTTCCACGGGCAGTCACACCTCTATGCCGCCCGACGGGGCGCCGCCCTGGCCGGGGTGCCGCTGGGCAGGGCCAACATGATCACCGTCCACACCGGCAACGGGGTTTCCCTCTGCGCCCTGCGTAACGGCGTCTCGGTCGATACCAGCATGGGGTTGACCCCGCTGGAGGGGGTGATGATGGGGACCCGCTGCGGCGACATCGACGCCGGCATCATCCCGTTCATGATGAACGAGGCCGGTGTCTCCGCCTCCGAGCTCGATCTTTTCATGAACCAGAAGAGCGGGGTGGCCGGGATCACGGGGCGGAAGATGTCGCGGCGCGAAGTGGTCGAGGAGGCGGAGCACGGGGACGAGCGTTCCCGGCTGGCGCTCGAGATGGAATGTTACCGGCTCAGGAAGTACCTTGGCGGCTACTTCGCGGTGGTCGGCAAGCCGGACGCCATTGTCTTCACCTATGGGGAGGGTTGGGAGGATTGGCCGGTCCGCGGGCTGACACTGCAGGCGATGGAGCATTTCGGGATCAAGGTCGATGTAGCGCGGGACGTCGAGGCGGTCCGCAGGCGGGAGGAGGTCGAGATCAGCGCCGACGACTCGGCCATCAAGGTCTTCGCCGTTCCCTCCGGCGAGGATATGGTGTTGAACGAAGACGTCGCCCGCATCCTCGGGTGGAACAGCTAGCACCCCTTGCCCACTCGTACCCCCTCGCGCGGGGGTAAAGAGATCCCTATCTCCTCCCTTCTTTAGGGAAAGGGCAAAGAAATCCATGTCCCCTCGCCCCTTTAGGGGAGAGGGTAAAAGTTAGGTTCCCTCCCCTTCAAGGGGAGGGGCAGGGTGAGGATGGGGTTCATAACAGAAAAGGCCTCCGACGATGATCCAAGCCGTTTACCTAACGTGTTGAAAAAATCTTGACAATTACCCGTACCCCCCTAGTCTAAGCGGCTAGGGGGGTTTTGTTATGTCTGTTTCTACAAACGGAGAGGGGCCACCGCGTATCCCGTTGGAAGCCGCTGGCATCCAAGTCAACTTCTGCAAGAATCCGAACTGCTTAAACTTCGGGGTCC
>NZ_BLXW01000033.1:0-57352 GCF_054784495.1 Geomonas sp. Red276 | reverse complement strand
GCTAAAGGCGGGGATGGAGGAAGGAGCTCAGGGGGTGGCCGGAATCAAACGGAATAGATGGCCGGCTTGAATCGGAATGGGTGGCCGACTTCGATCGGAATCGGTGGCCGGCTTGCCGCGGAATACGCAAATTTTAATCGGATTTCACTTTTGTCTCATATGCAGGCCAACCATACAGAGAAGGCCGAAAGAAAAAGGCCGGGGGGGGCTTTGGAAATCTTGAAGCGAGAAATGCTTAAGGAGAGGTGAGCGAAAGGAAACGGGACTCCGAAGGGACTATTTACGACGGCGGGGGTCACTTTTGCCGGAAATATTTCTAGCCGATTGTCGCCGCGCGATGGTCGGCTTTTTCATTAGCCGTTGACCAACCGACATCGATCTACCATTCCAGCCACAGAAGGAGAACGAACATGAACGACACCTCGTAGCCCGGAACCACACCCCCCACAACAGTCGTCATACCGTCAACACGAGAGGCACTTTCCATACCGGAGGGTGCCTTTCGTCGTTTCATCAAAGGAGGCAATAAAATGGACATCTATCAGACCGTTACCGACCGCATTCTCCAACTGCTCGAAGCCGGAACCTGTCCCTGGCGTAAGTCCTGGTCGGGAGGCAGCGGAATCGCACGCAACCTCGTAAGCAAGAAGCCTTACCGGGGAATCAATCCTTTCCTCCTGGCAGCATCTCCGTATTCGTCGCCATATTGGCTCACCTACCGCCAAGCTGTTTCCCTCGGTGGACACGTGAAGCGTGGCGAGAAGTCTTCGATGGTCGTCTTCTGGAAGATGCTGGACAAGAAGACTGCGGACCAGGAGGCCGAGGAGACAACGAAGCACGGGAAAATCCCCATGTTGAAGTTCTACAACGTTTTCTCAGTGGAGCAGTGCGAGGGCCTTTCCGTGCCACCGGAGCCAGAGGAGGTCGTTAACGAGTTCACCCCCATTGAGAAGGCTGCGCAAGTCCCGAAAGGATACAGAGGAGCACCGACTATCCGCCACGGAGGCAACAGAGCCTTCTACCGACCTGCCGATGACATCGTACAGATGCCCCACCCGCATACGTTCGACCAGAGCGAGTCTTATTTTTCAGTTCTCTACCACGAATTAGGCCACAGCACAGGTGCTGCACATCGTCTTGCCAGAAAGGAGGTAGTGGACCTGAACGGGTTCGATTTACATGACCGGCAGGTCGAGGAACTCGTGGCGGAGTTCACTGCATCGTATCTCTGTGCCCATGCGGGGATCAGCCCCCAGACAATAGACCTGAGCGCAGCGTACATCGACAGTTGGATGAAGGTGCTTCGGTCGAAGGAAAACAAGAAGATGCTCGTGATCGCAGCAGCGAGGGCACAGGCAGCCACAGACCACATCCTTGGGAAGCAGTTTGGATCCGAGGAGACAGACCCGGAATAGCCACACTCACCATCTCGGACAGACGATTGCGACGAATAGGACGGCGGCCACCAGGCCAAAGTCCTTTCACCGTTTAAGGAGGACACATGCAACAGCTTACCAACCCAATCATCAATCTCCACACCATTAACAGGTACGAGGGGGCATATATCAGCGCCTTGGTGCTTACCCACGGAGACAACAAGTACCACATCCAGGGTGCCACTTCCGACACCATTCACGTATTCACTCAAGGCGTCGCCATCTACATACTGGTCACGAACAAGGGCCGTGGCTACATCGGAATGCACAGTTTCATGGCCCCAGAGAGTGACCCGATCAACACCGTGATTTTCCACACCCCCCAGGAGCTAATAAGGGTTCTCGGAAAGACCTGGGAGAAGCTATCTCCTGTAACGATGGTCTCCAAGTTGATCGACTACCTGATTTAGGAGGGACTATGGCGCTTTTCAGATGTAACAGATGCTACCCGATTTACGAGGACTACTACCCGACAGACGATACCTGTCTCAAAGGTAAGAAGGGAACAGTAAGGATTATCCAGGAGGATGTATGCGGTGCAGATGTGAGAATTGTGGAAGGAAGATCGGAAGGATGGAGCTAGTTCACGGTATCAGACATGGGACGTTAGACCCTGCATCAGACATGTTCATACCAGCCAAAGATAGCGCCGCGACCATTCTTTGCAGCAAGTGTTCGGAGATGTTGTTAAATCTCGTCTACGCAAAGCTCAACAAGCCGGTTCAACTTAGCAAGCCACGTTACCACTACAGATAAACCAACTACTTACAATTAAAACGACCAGACAGAAGGGGCCAACCACAAGGCCCCTTTGCTCATTTCTGACAGGAGAAAGCACCATGACAGTAGACGGACTCTTCGGACCCATCGAGATAGCAGACCCCAAGCCACGTAGCATTAAGTTCAAGCAGATCAAGGCTGTATATGAAACCCTAACAGTTAATGAGGGAGCAGGTAACTATCTGTCACCAAAGATCCGGTTCACGTCGCCAACACAGATATTTGACACTTTCAGTTTCCTCAAGGACGAGACCAAGGAGTATTTTATCGCCTTGCACCTGGACGGTAAGAACAGAATATTGGCGGTGGACATATGCAGCGTTGGCAGTTTGAACCAGAGCATCGTCCATCCTCGTGAGGTATTCAAGACAGCACTGTTGTCATCTGCGGCGGCAGTGATCCTTATGCACAACCACCCAACGGGAGACCCGACACCCAGCACTGAAGATTTGGAAGTAACCAGACGGCTCAGAGAGGCGGGTGATCTTCTCGGTATAAAGGTGCTTGACCATATTATTGTCGGCTCAAGCTACTATTCGTTCGTGGAAAGGGGAGTCATCTGACTTGTGGCTAATTTGCACACCGGCAATCATGAGAGTGGTCCCGCAGGAAAGATGATTGCTGGAGATTCGTAAAATGGCGGGGGCGAAGGTGCCCTCGCTTTTTTTAGAGCTAACGACGCTGTGGGTACTGTGGCACTGCGTTTCTCGGGTTTTGGGTGTTGTTTCGGTTAATGTAATGGTAGGGGAATCGGTAGTCGGCGGTTGAGGAGTGAATCCGCAATCTGTATGCCAACGAAGTTGCCTGTAGCCTAACGCGCTTCGCTTGTTACCTCTGCTCCTCAAAGCAAACAATGAGGCCGTTTGCATTTCGTCGCCGAGGGTGATCTCCTGTGACCTTGACACGGAGGGGTTCCCGGCTCTATCGGGTTTTACGGGCCTCAATTGCCGCAATCTGCTACAATATTGCTACAAAAAAATAAAAAAGGCTAGCCAGAATCGGCTAACCTATTGTTTTTATGGAGCGGGAAACGGGATTCGAACCCGCGACCTTCAGCTTGGGAAGCTGACACTCTACCACTGAGTTATTCCCGCTTGATGGAGCGAACTTTATACCTCAGCATCGTGCAGCTGTCAATGATTTTGTACATTACCTCACAAGGGTGAGAGGGATGGATGCCGGCTCCCCTTCTACAAGGAGCTCGGCATCACTATCTTGGAAAGCATCTTCTCGGCAACGGCACGACCGGGTACCTGGTAGGTCCCCGCCCCTATCTGCGCCTTGAGATCTTCGATCTTGTTCACCCTCATGTCCTGGCGCTGACGTGAGCTCGCAACCGGCATATAGGGAGAGAGATCGACTTTGTCAGCGGTCGCCTGCTGCTTCGCGGCCCCGTCACGGTGAGTATCGGCAGTTTCCGGCTGCTTGTTGTCGACCCGCTGGGTACCAACGTATGCGACTGCCGCCTGCTGATTCACATCTTCAATTTTCATTTGCAATATCCCCCAGTAATAGCTTGTACCTTCCCCTAGTCGGCGTTTGCAACAATAACTTTAGGCCTTTTTCATGGCTCGGCGCATTTTTTCTTAGCAACCCCATCCTCACCCCCGCCCTCCCCTTGAAGGGGAGGGAGCAGTTCAGAGGGGAGGGAGGAGGTTATGGAAGGCTCTTAGCTCAAGACCGGAAGATTCAGCAGGGAGGGGAACTCCTCTACCTGGAAATCGGCTCCCGCCAGCTCAGACGCTTCTCCATAACCGTAACGGCATCCGATCGTTATCACTCCGGCCCCTTCGCCCGCGGCCATGTCGTTGATGCTGTCCCCGATCATCGCGCATTCGCGGGGATCGAGCTCGAACTTCTTGACCAGGGCCAGAACCGGCTCCGGGGACGGCTTCCTGAAGGGAAGCGAGTCGGCCCCCAGGACGGTCGGGAAGAAACGGTCCAGACCGAGCTTCGCGAGCACCTCGCGGCAGAGAGCCACGTTCTTGTTGGAAACGAGGGCCATGGTGAAGCCACGATCGTGGAGTGCCTGGAGCGTTTCGGCGACGCCCGGGTAGGGACGGGTTTTGTCGGCGATGTGGGCAAGGTTGTAGGCGAGAAAGATCTCCAGTCCCTCTTCGACCTGCGAATCGGAGGCGCCCGGAAGCGCCCGCTCGACGAGGGAGCGCGCCCCCTGCCCGACCAGCTTGCGGACATCGGGGATGGTGAAGGGGGAGAGCCCGAAGTGCTCGCGCATGCGGTTGGCGGCGTCGGTCAGGTCCGGGAGGGAGTCGATCAGGGTTCCGTCCAGGTCGAAGATGAGGAGTTTTAACGCGGGCATCTGGGTCCTTCTTAGTTCACCCCATCCTCACCCTGCCCCTCCCCTTGAAGGGGAGGGAACCGAGGCGGAAGGAGTTGCCGAGAGGATAAAAGAAAATCGCGGCGGCCGGTTGTACCGGCGCCGCGATTCGCACTGCAAAATGGGGTCCAAGGGAGGGGATATTTACCTATTCCCACTCGATGGTTGCGGGGGGCTTCTGGCTGATGTCGTAGGCCACCCGGTTGACGCCCTTCACTTCGTTGATGATTCGCGAGGAAATACTGCCGAGTATCTCGTAGGGGAGCTTGACCCAATCGGCGGTCATGCCGTCGAGGGAGTTCACGGCGCGCAGTACGCAGGTGTATTCGTAGGTCCTGGCGTCACCCATGACCCCCACGGTCTTGACCGGGAGGAGTACGGCAAATGACTGCCAGATCTCGCGATATAACCCTGCCTTGCGGATCTCTTCGATGACGATGGCGTCGGCCTCGCGGAGGATGTCGAGCTTCTCGGCGGAGAGTTCGCCTATGCAGCGGATGGCGAGGCCCGGTCCCGGGAACGGCTGACGGTAGACCATCTCGTCGGGCATGCCGAGCTCTTTGCCCAGAAGCCGCACCTCGTCCTTGAAGAGCTCGCGGACCGGCTCCAGGAGCTTCAGGTTCATCTTCTCGGGGAGGCCCCCCACGTTGTGGTGGCTCTTGATGACGGCGGAGGGGCCCTTGGTGGAAACCGACTCGATCACGTCGGGGTAAAGGGTACCCTGGGCGAGGTAGTCGACCTGGCCGAGCTTCTTGGCCTCTTCCTCGAAGAGGTAGATGAACTCGTTGCCGATTATCTTCCGCTTCTGCTCGGGATCGGAGATGCCGGTCAGCTTGTTCAGGAAGCGCTCCTCGGCCTCGACGTAGTCGAGGTTGATCTGGAAGTGCTTGGTGAAGAGGTTGACCACCTTCTCGGCCTCGCCTTTGCGTAAGAGGCCGTTATTGACGAAGACGCACTGGAGCTGGTCGCCGATCGCCTTGTGGATGAGGACGGCGACGACGGCGGAGTCGACCCCGCCGGAGAGGGCGCAGAGGACTTTGCCGGTGCCGACCTTGGCGCGGATGGCGGCGATCTCGGTCTCGATGAAGTTGGCCATGGTCCAGGTGGGCTTGGAGCCGCAGACGTTGAAGAGGAAGTTGCCGATCATCTCGTCGCCGCGCGGGGTGTGCACCACCTCGGGGTGGAACTGGACGCCGAAGAAGCGGCGTTTCTCGTCCTTCATGGCGGCTATGGGGCACCCTTCGGTGTGGGCCATCAGCTGGAAGCCGGCGGGCATCTCTTCGATCCGGTCGCCGTGGGACATCCAGACTTCGGCGCCCCCTTCGAAGCCGGTGAAGACGTCGCTCTTGCCGTCGAGGAGCAGGGTGGCGCGGCCGAACTCGCGCTTGTCGCATTTCTCGACCCGGCCGCCCAACTGCTGGGTCATGAGCTGCATGCCGTAGCAGATCCCGAGGATGGGGATGCCGAGGTCGTAGATGCCGAGATCGGAGTGCGGGGCATCCTTGTCGTAGACGCTGGAGGGGCCGCCGGAGAGGATGATCCCCTTGGGGGCGAACTCCTTGATCCTGGCAAGGGTCATGTTGAACGGGTGGATCTCGCAGTAGACGCTCTGCTCCCTCACCCGGCGGGCGATCAGCTGGGTCACCTGGGAGCCGAAGTCAAGGATCAGCACCTTTTCGGAATGGATGTCGATGGTCATCGTTTTTCCTCTATAAAAACGTTTGCCACGGAGACCTTTACCCCATCCTCACCCCTGCTCTCCCCTTGAAGGGGAGGGTGAAGTGGTAAAGTCTCCGTGGCTGATTAGGGCCTATTTCTCGACGCGGTAGTTCGGTGCTTCCTTGGTGATCATGACGTCGTGGACGTGGGACTCTTTCAGACCGGCGCCGGTGATGCGGACGAAACGGCCGTTTTCCTGCAGATCGGCGATGGTCCGGCTCCCGGTGTATCCCATGCCGGCCCTCAGGCCGCCCATCAGCTGATGGACGTTGGCGGAGAGCGGTCCGCGCAGCGGAACCATCCCCTCGATCCCTTCCGGTACGAGTTTCACGTCGGCATCGACGTCGCTCTGGAAGTAGCGGTCCTTGCTCCCCTGCTTCATGGCGCCGATGGAGCCCATGCCGCGGTACCCTTTGTAGGCGCGCCCCTGGTACAGGATGGTGTCGCCCGGGGACTCCTCGGTCCCTGCGAAGAGGGAGCCGATCATGATGACGTCGGCACCGGCGGCGACCGCCTTGGTGATGTCGCCGGAATACTTGATGCCGCCGTCGGCGATCATCGGGACGCCGTACTTCTTGGCGATCTTGGAGCAGTCGGCGATGGCGGTGATCTGCGGTACGCCGATGCCTGCCACCACGCGGGTGGTGCAGATGGAGCCCGGTCCGATGCCGACCTTGATGGCGCTGACGCCGGCCTTGATGAGGGCTTCGGCGGCGCCGGCGGTGGCGATGTTGCCGGCAATCAGTTCGAGATTCGGGAAGGAGCCCTTGATGCGGACGATGGCGTCGAGCACCCCCTGGGAGTGGCCGTGGGCGGTGTCGATGACCACCACGTCGACGCCGGCTTTCATGAGGGCGTCGATGCGGGCTTCGGCATCCGGGGTGGGGCCGACAGCGGCGCCGACCCTCAGACGGCCGAGGGCGTCCTTGCAGGCGTTCGGGTACTTCTTGATCTTCTCGATGTCCTTGATGGTGATGAGACCCTTGAGGTTCTTCTCCTCGTCGACCACCAGGAGCTTCTCGACGCGGGTGTGTTTCAGGTGTTCCTTGGCCTGCTCGAGCGTGGTGCCGACCGGGACGGTGACCAGGTTCTTCTTGGTCATCCTTTCGGAGATCGGGAGGTCGAGGTTGGTCTCGAAACGAAGATCGCGGTTGGTCAGGATCCCCACCAGCTTCCCGTTGGCCTTGGTGATCGGCACCCCGGAGATCCGGTACTTGGCCATCAGCTCGAGGGCCTCGCGGATCTTCTGGTTCGGGCGCATGGTGATCGGGTCGACGATCATCCCCGACTCGCTCTTCTTCACCTTGTCGATTTCCATGGCCTGTTCGGCGATGGTGAAGTTCTTATGGATGAAACCGAGTCCCCCTTCGCGAGCCATGCAGATGGCCGCCCGTGACTCCGTTACCGTGTCCATGGCAGCGCTCACAAGCGGTATGTTCAGATGGATGTTGCCGGTGAGCCTGGTGGTGAGATCTACATCGCGGGGGAGGATGAGGGAGTGGGCGGGGAGGAGCAAAACGTCGTCGAACGTGAGCCCTTCGGGGATGCTGCTTTCTAACATAAGGGAGACTCCTTTTGTTTGTGCCGCAAAGGATATTAACCGGAAAACCTAATACAGGGGGATCGCCAAGTCAACTAAAAATAGACTCATTGGAGAGCGCGCAGTGACGGGAAGTGGTTGATATGTATACAAAACAGCGTTACACGCCCCTCGCCCTACGGGAAGAGTGGCCGAAGGCCCACACCCCATCCCCTCTCCCTTCGGGAGAGGGTGGCCGAAGGCCGGGTGAGGGTGGTTCTATATCTTCCCGCACCCCCGCCCCTCTCCCGGAGGGCGAGGGGGGGGGGGTGTTAAGGGCGGGGAAACGCTAATCAGCTCGGGATGAAGGCCTCTTTGTTGGTGATCCGCGACAGGGTGAAGACGATCAGCTTGACGGCGTTTTCCAGGTCGGAGAGGGACAGTGTCTCGACCGGGGTGTGCATGTAACGAAGCGGGATCTTCACCAGCGCGGTGGCAACCCCTCCCCGTGAGATCTGCATGACGTTGGCGTCGGTGCCGGTGGCCCGGGCGATGCCGGTGTACTGGACCGGGATCTCTTCGCTCTGCGCGGTGTCGGAGAGGAGATCGAAGAGCACCGGGTTGATGTTGGCGCCGCGCGGAAGGATCGGCCCCTTGCCAAGGCCGACCTCGCCGTTATGCTTCTTCTCCACGTCCGGCTGGTCGGTGGCGAAGTCCACCTCGACGCAGATGCCGACGTCGGGATTGACCGAGTAGGCGCTGGTGGTGCCGCCCCGCAGGCCGACCTCCTCCTGGACGGAAGAGACGCCGTAGAGGTCGATGGGAAGCCTGTCGGGGAGCGCGGACACGCAGCGGAGCACCTCGGCGACCACGAAGCTTCCGGCCTTGTCGTCGAGCCCCCGGGAGGTGACGCGGTCGCCGGCCAGGCGCTCCAGCGACAGGGCGAAGGTGATCGGATCTCCCACCCGTACCATCTCCAGGGCCTCTTTCTTGTCGGCGGCACCGATGTCGATGTACTGCTTGTCGAGCTTGATGACGCTATCACGCTCCTTGGGCTCGATCAGGTGGATCGGCCGTTTGCCGATCACGCCGTTGATGCTCCCTTTGGAGGTGTGGATGTGGACGCGGGTGCCTGGGGTGATGTGGGGGTCGACCCCCCCGATGGGGGCGAAGTAGATAAAGCCGTTGTCGTCGATGTAGCGGACCTGGAGGCCGATCTCGTCGGAATGGCCGACCAGCATCACTCTCGGGCGGTTCTCCCCTTCCCCCTGGATCATGCCGAACACGTTGCCCATGACGTCGGTGCCGACTTGGGCGAAGGAGGAAATGTAGGAGCGGAAGACCCGCTGGGCCGGCTGTTCGTACCCCGAGGGGCTGGGCGCGGCCAGAAGCTGCTGAAGGAATTCGAAGGAAGCTTCGCGCATGATTGTCACTCCGTATGGATTAAATAGAAATAGAGCAGAGTCTATGACTCTACCCTACCCTGTAAAGCGATCGAGTTCAATACTACCCAAAAAACAATGGAACACGGATGACACGGATAAAGGCGGATTAATCTAGAACCTGTCAAATCTTAAAATCTAAAAACCTTAGAACGCGGATGACGCGGATTGAACGGATTTACACGGATCAATCAAAGGCCAAGCCTTTGGGGTAACCCCAAAACCTTAAAAACAAAACCTGAACCTTGGAACGCGGATGACGCGGATTTGACGGATGAACGCGGATTGATCAAATACTAAGTCTTCGGGTTAACCCTAAAAGGCTTAAAGACTTTAAGGTTAATCCGTGTAAATCCGTTCAATCCGCGTCATCCGCGTTCTATTGCTTTTGATTTACATGGGATACTTTCCCATGTCGGAGGGATCGAGCTGGTCGAGGAAGTCAACGAATCGGCGGGCGTTGTTCTCCTGGTTCAATCCCTCCTCGGTCAGATCCAGGCTGGAAACCTGGGTCATCAGGTCGCTGTTGACCATGACCGGGATCCGATACTTAAGCGACATGAGCATCGCTTCGCTCACGTGGAGATCGACGGTGATCTGCTCGCCGTCGGCGGAGAGAAGCGAGACGTAGGAGGCAAAGACGCCGTCCTTGAGGCTCTCGATCACCACACTGGTGAGCTTCATCCCGAGCTTGTCGACCAGTAGACTGAAGGCGTCCTTGCGGCCGTTTTTGAGGGAGAGTTCACGGCCGACGAACTCGGCGGCGAAGGAGACCGACTCGTTGGTGCTGATCCAGACGGGCACCGCGTTCTTCTCCTCGGCGTCCTTCAGAATGATCACCGGCATCTGGGCGATGCCGTCCAGGGCGAACCCGAATACCTTCATCTCAATGTACATGTCTCATTCCCTCCCCGGGGGGTCAAGGATCTCACCCTTTAGAAGCGTCTGCAAACCTTCTACGATCTTCACGGGGACCACCTTCCCCGCACCCGCCTTCGCCAAGGCTACGGTGGGTTCACCCGCCGAAGCCTTGGCGAAGGTGGGTGCACCCGCCGAAGCCTTGGCGAAGGTGGGCGCATCCGCGATAATGACGCCACGGTTGCCACCGGTCCTGCCGAAGAGGGAATCCTTGCTGTCGCTTAAGCCCTCGATCAAGACTTCCTGGATCGTCCCGACCATCTCCTGGTTACGCTCCAGGGTGGTCTTCTTCTGCGCCGTCTGGAGCCGCTCCAGCCGCGCCTGCTTCTCCTCTTTCCCGGTGAGGTCGGTGAACTCGGCGGCCTTGGTACCGGGACGGGCCGAGTAGATGAAGGAGAAGAGGTCGGCGTAGCCGACTTCCTTCATGAGCGCCAGGGTCTCCTCGAAATCGGACGCCTCTTCACCCGGGAAGCCGACGATCATGTCTCCGGTGATCTGGATCCCGGGGCAGGCGGCCTTGAGGGCGGCTACCTTGGAGAGGTACTCGGCGCTGGTGTAGCCACGGTTCATCGCCTTGAGCACCCGGTCGCTCCCCGACTGGGCGGGAAGGTGGATGTGAGGCGCCAGCTTCGGTATCTCGGCGAAGCAGGCGATCAGCCGCTCCGAGATGTCCTTCGGGTGCGACGTGGTGAAGCGGAGCCGCTCGATGCCTTCCACCTCGGCTACCATCCTCAGGAGATCGGGAAAATCGGGCTCGCCGGGACTTTTCGAGCTGTACGAGTTCACGTTCTGACCAAGGAGCGTCACCTCGGTGACACCGGCGGCGGCCAAGGCGGCGACCTCCTCGACGATCTTGCCGGCGCTCCTGCTGATTTCGCGGCCGCGCACGTGGGGAACGATGCAGTAGGCGCAGAAATTGTCGCACCCCTGCATGACGGTCACGAAGCGGGTGACGCCGCTGTCGGTGTCGGCCGCGCCGTAGAGATCGAAGCGCTTCTCGTCGTCGAGGAAGTCGGTCTCGATCCGGCGCTTGCCGGTTTCCGCGGCGGCGACCATCTCCTGCAACAGGTGCAGATTATGAGTGCCAAAGACCAGGTTGACAAAGGGAGCCTTCTCGAGGAGCCGCTCGCCTTCCTGCTGGGCGACGCACCCCCCTACCCCGATGATGAGGTGGGGCCTTTTGCGCTTGATCGACTTGAACTTCCCCAGGTGGCCGTAGACTTTCTGCTCGGCCTTCGCCCTGATGCTGCAGGTATTCAACAGTATGAGGTCAGCGTGGGTGGGGTCCGGCGTCTGCTGGTACCCTATCCCTTTCATCAGTCCTACGATCTTCTCGGAATCGCTCACGTTCATCTGGCAGCCGAACGTTTCGAGATAGAGCTTTTTTTCCTGTATCACAACTTTCTTCCCGTTCTTTAAATGGTTGGATAATACGTGACTCAGCCGGTAGACGTCAATGCATATTAAATGAATGATTTTTCGGAGAAGCTGGCGGCGGGATGAGAGACAATCTCCCACCGGAGGTGACTTCTTGCTGGAAGACCAGCGGGCGCCTTGTCAGTGGGTGCGCGGTCTGGTATAAGAAAAAAATTCTTTTTATACTCTAACAGAGAATTGAGAGGGAGGGATTGCCATGTTCGGAATCGGGATGCCGGAACTGATTGTGATTCTGGTGGTGATAGTACTGGTGGTGGGACCGGGGAAACTGCCGCAGCTGGGGGCTTCGCTCGGTGAGACCCTGAAGAGCTTCCGCAAAGGCGTCAAGGACGAGCCCCGGGTGATCAATCCGAAGGAGGAGAAAGAGGGGAAATAAGGTCCGGTGCCGTCTTGACTATACCCTCGCCCTTCAGAGGGTAGCCGAAGGCTCTCTTACTATACCCTCGCCCCCTTGGGGGAGAGGGTATAAAGGAATGGTGAATCCCCGTTATCTCTTTCCGACGCAGAGGACGACCGGATAGCGGCGGATGGTGCCGTCGGCCTGGGGCTTTTCGATTTCTGCCGCCGTGACGGTCCGGACCTCGCTCAGGCCGTTTTTCGCGAACCCGCCGGACAGGAAAGCGGGATCGAAGCCGTGGTGGAAGACGCCGGTGGTGTCGTCGTGGAAACTGCCGTCTTCGCTCTGCAGGTCGGCCAGGGCCAGCCAGCCACCCGGCTTGAGCGAGGCGGCCAGCGACTCGATCAGCTTGGCGACGTCTTCCACGTGGTGCATGGTCATGCTGCTGACGATCAGGTCGTACCGCTTCTCAAGCTTCACCTCTACTTCCAGGTCGAGCAGCATGCCGTCCACGTTGGTCAGGCCCGCCGCTTTCACCTTCCCGTCCAGGACTTCCAGCATTCCCTTCGAGCTGTCACCGCCGGTGATGTGCTGTACGTACGGTTGAAGGCCAAGGGTAACCAGACCGCTACCGCAGCCATAGTCGAGGGCGACCATCCGGCTGTCGAGAGGGACTTCCTTCCTGATGGTTTCCACAATATCCCTGCCGAGTTTCACCCGCCGCGGCTGCTCGTCCCATTGGGCGGCGGCTGCATCGAAGTCGCGTCTTCCTTCCTTGGACACCGGAAACCTCCTGAAAAGCAGTTCTAGGTTCTACGTTCTACGTTCTAGGTTAACAGCCGAAACCGCGACGCCTAGCAAGCTCGCCAGAGGTTTTCAACATAGAACGTAGAACCTAGAACGTGCTTCACACAATAGTATTCAGGAATATGAATGTCAAGGTAACGGAGGCGGAGGGGGAGAAAAAATTCCGCAAGGGGGGCGACGCTGACCTGATCATCCTGTTTTGTACGGGGTCAGGATGATCTGCCAAAGGAGATGCTCATTCTTCTTCGGCACAGGGTAGATTGCTTGCGTCGGGAGGGAATCCCCCTTGCGGCATTGCAACTCTATTTTGGCAAGAACTGCCCCTCCCCTTCATCGGGAGGGAGCTAGGGGAACTGTCTCAGTTGATCAGGACTCCAGGGCGAGATACTCCTGGACGGTGTTGATGTTGCGGAAGGCGCGCAGGGAAGGATCGTGCCGGGCAGTCTGCTCCATCGGGAAGACCTTCACCCGCACCTGGTCAAAGAAGGAGACCACCCTTCTTCTCTCCTGCTGCAGCATCGCTTCGATGGCGGGGAGGCAGTCGCGGGAGTAGAGCGCGTGCAGAGGCTCCATGCCGTGGTCTCCTTCCGGAATGACGACGTCCCAGCCGCGGGCCTCGCGGGCCAGCGCCCGGAAGAGCGCGGGGCTGATCCAGGGCATGTCGCAGGCGACGGTCAGGATGTAACGGGTACGGCTGTGGGTAAGGGCGGCGTGGATGCCTGCCAGGGGCCCCATCCCCGGGTAGAGGTCCTTCACCTTCGGGCAGGGAAGGAAAGGATAGAGCTCCGGCGTGTTGGTCACCACCACGGTGTCGGCGCAAAGTTCGTTGACCTGGCGGTAGATCCTCTCGATGAGGGGGACGCCACCATAGGGAAGGACGGCCTTGTTTCGCCCCATCCGGCGCGACTGCCCGCCGGCCAGGATGACGGCGGTGACGTCGGGGAGAAGGGCGGGCTGGCCTCCAACGTGAAGTGGGGCGGCTACGTTCTCTGCAAACAAGCTCTCGTCTATCAGATTTGCGATTGCTTTCATCGGTTCTCTCTCGATTGGCGCCCTTGTAGCCGGAGGCCATCCTCATTTTACCCTCGCCCCTTCAGGGGAGAGCATGGCCGGAGGCTTCCCACTATACCCTCGCCCCTTCAGGGGAGAGGGTGGCCGGAGGCCGGGTGAGGGTGGATTTAAAAACCTCCCTCACCCCTGCCCCTCTCCCCTAAAGGGGCGAGGGGATATGGAATGGCAGCCCCTCTCCCCTAAAGGGGCGAGGGGATATGGAGTGGCTGCCCCTCCCCCTCGAGGGGGAGGGAACTTAATATTACGCGCTCGCCTCGCTGCCGGCGGGCTGCTTGGTGCCGTGGTCGATCCGGCGCATGCGGTCGGGGATGCTGTAGTCGACGGTCTCCGGATGGTGCTCGAAGATCGGGAAGTACTTCGCGATGAGCACGAAGAACAGGATGTGGGCGGCGATGATCCCGATGGTAACCAGCGACTCGATCAGCGACGGGGCGTAGATCATGTTGCCGGGCTGCTCCATCCCGAACATGGAGACGTTGAAGCGGTTCATCACCAGGCCGAAGATGACAAGACTGGCGGCTCGCAGCTGAAGCTTCTTGTCGGTCTTGATCTTCTTGGTGAAGTACATGCAGAGCGGGGTCACCACGCCCAGGCCGACTTCCAGCACGAACAGGGCCAAGAGCACCGGACGGTCGAAGAGCGGGCCGTTGGTGAGGAAGGCCAGGGCGGAGAACTTCACGCAGAGGTAGACGACCATGATCCAGGGGATGATCTTGGTCAGGGTCGCAAGAAGCTCCGACTCGTCCGGCTGCCCCATGTACTTGTGCACCAGGCTCGCCTCGAAGATGACGATGGAGAGGCCGGTGAAGATCGCCGAGAGCCAGAACTGCAGCGGCAGCAGCGGGTTGTACCACAGGCTGTGCAGCTTGTCGACCGCGATCAGGAAGAAGGTCCCCAGGGTGGACTGGTGCAGGGTGGAGATCATGGCCGCCAGGATGGCGAACGGGAGCTCCAGGGTACGGAGAAGCCTCAGCGGCAGGTGCCAGCCGAACTTCTCGGCCACCGGGTGGAGGAACTCCAGGGTGAGCACGGTGGTGTAGGCCATGACGCACATGGAGACCTCGAACATCGGGGAATGGATGTTCCAGTAGCGGAGCACGTTGATGCCGCGCTGCGGCTGGCCGAGGTCGAGGAGGAGGCCGACGCAGACGAGCGAATAGCCGAGGAAACCGGTCACGATGGCGGGACGGACCAGGGGCTCCAGCTTCTTGATGTGGAAGACGTGGGCCACGATGCCGATGGTGAAGGCGCCGGCAGCGAGCGGTACGGCGGTCACGACGTCGAAGGAGATCCAGAGTCCCCACGGATAGGTGTCGTTCAGGTTGGTGGTGACACCCAGGCCGAAGATGAAGCGGACCAGGGAGGCCAGGGCGCCCAGGCCCACGAGGACCATCATGAACTTGATGAACCGGTGGTACCCCTTGATTTCATTGATGACGATCTTGGCGGCGGTCATTGGTGGTCCTCCTTCCTGGTATCCTCCGGCCGCTTACCGGCGCAGAGTGCCTGCTCCTGTTCCTCCCTCGCGATCCGGTCTTTCCTTTGCTGGAACCAGGAGACCATGGAGAGGGTGCCCCCCACGCCCAGGAAGATCCCCGGGACGAAGCGGAGCGCCTGCCAGGTGTAGGAGGGGAGCGCACGCTTGGTGACCGGCTTGAAGCCGAGCTCGTCCAGCGGCTGGTGGGTCAGGTAGAGGACGCTGGTGCCGCCCGCCTCTTCCTTGCCGTAGATCGCCTTGTAGTAGCGGTCGGGGCGGTTGGCCAGGCGCTTCTCGGCTTCCTTGAGCATATCCTCCCGGGTGCCGTACGCTATGGCGGTCGGGCAGGCGGTGGCGCAGGCGGGCTTCATCCCTTCCTTCACCCTCGAGTAGCAGCCGGTGCATTTGCGGACCAGCGGGAAGGCCTTGCTCCACTCGTACTTGGGAACGCCGAACGGGCAGGCCATCATGCAGAAACGGCAGCCGATGCAGCGCTTGGAGTCGTAGACGACCGGCCCTTCGGCGGTCTTGTGGAAGGCGCCGACCGGGCAGACCGAGGCGCAGGCCGGGTCGTTGCAGTGCATGCACATCTCTTTGTAGAAGGCGAACTCGTTCTGGCCGTGCTTCTGGTAGTCCTTGAACTTGATCCTGGTGAAGGTGTACTCGCTCATGGCCGGCGGGTTCTGGTACCCTTCCCCGCTGAAGAAGTGGGTGGTCTCACCCTTCAGCTGGTTCCACTGCTTGCACGCCACCTGACAGCCGCGGCAGCCGGTGCATTTCGTGGTGTCGATCAGGAAGGTCTTGGTCTTGTTGAAATCGATCTTCTCGCTGCTCATCCCTTACGCCCCCCTTTCTCGATGTTGCACAGGAATGCCTTGAATTCGGGAATGGCGGTGTTGGCGCATCCCACGGTGGGGGTCAGGACGTTCGCGCTGTCCCCGGTGACCATGCCGGCGTAGCCGAAGTGCCACGGCATGCCGACCTGCTCCACCAGCTTTCCTTCCACATGGAGCGGCTTGAGGCGAGCGGTGACCAGGGCCACAGCCTCGATGGTGCCGCGCACGGTGACCACGCGGACCTTGTCGCCTTTCTTGATCCCCTTCTCTTTGGCGAGGGTCTCGCTGATCTCGACGAACATGTCGGGAACCAGCTCGGCGAGCCACGGGAGGCTCCGGGTCATGGCGCCTGCCTGCCAGTGCTCGGTCATCCGGTAGGTGGTGCCGATGTACGGGAACTTGCCGAGGTCGCTCGAGACGTTCTTGGGAACCGCGACCGCCGGGTTGTTCTGGCGGGTGGACATCTGGTTCTTGACCGGGCTCTCCATCGGCTCGTAGTGCTCGGGGAACGGGCCGTCCTTGAGGTCGAGCGCGTAGAGGCGCGCATGCCCTTCCGGCAGCATGATGAAGGGGTACTTCCCTTCCTTGGCATCGGACATCGGCGGCCAGGGACCGTCGGGCACGTCGCCCACCCACTTCTTCTCCAGCGCGTTCCAGGCGATGACCGGACGCTTCGGGTTGAACGGGGTGCCGTCCTTCTGTACCGAGGCGCGGTTGTAGATGATGCGGCGGTTGATCGGCCAGCACCAGGCCCATTTCGGGAACATCCCCAGCCCGGTCGGGTCGCTTGCGTCGCGGCGTGCCATCAGGTTCCCGTCCTTCGTGTAGGAGCCGGTGTAGATCCAGCACCCGGAGGTGGTGGAGCCGTCGTCGGCGAGGAACTTGAAGAGCGGCACCGGGTCGCCGGCCTTGAACTCCAGCACCTTGTCCTTGTCCTTGATGGTGGTGTCCTTAAGGAAGTAGCCGTTGATCTCCTTGGCCACCAGGTGGACGTCCGGCTCCTCGCCGTTGCCGTAGTTCCAGGCGAGCTTGGTGATCGGCTCCGGGAAGACCCCCTTGTCCTTCTTGTAGAGGGCGGAGACCCGCTTGTAGAACTGGTCGATGATCCAGAGGTCGCTCTTGGAATCCCCGACCGGCTCGACGGCGCGGTAACGCCACTGGGCCCAGCGGCCGGAGTTGGAAATGGAACCTTCCTTCTCTACCGAGGAGGCGGCCGGCAGCATGAAGACCTCGGTCTGGATGTCCTTCGGGTTCACCCCGGGGCGCTTCCAGAAGATGGAGGTCTCGGTCTCCCATAGATCGACGGTGACGAGCCACTTGAGCTTGCCGAGCGCGTCGCGGGCGGCACCCGAGTCAGGGCCGCCCATGGCGGGGTTCATCCCCATGCAGACGAGGCCTTCGAGCCCCCCCTTGCCCATCTTCTCCATGATCTTGCCGTAGGCATAGCTCCCCATCCTTTTCGGGAGGTAGGAGTAGCAGAAGTCGTTCTCCTTGGTGGCGTTGTCGCCGTACCAGGCCTTCAGGAGGCTGGTGATGTACTTCGGCGTATTCCCCCACCAGTTGGCGCTCTTGGGGTCCTTGGTCTTGGGAGTCCACTTCTCGTTGTAGGCCTTGAGATCGACGTTATCGAACTCGGGGGACTTCAGGTAGCCCGGCAAAAGGTGGAAGAGCAGACCGTAGTCGGTGGAACCCTGGACGTTGGACTCGCCCCTGAGGGCGTTGACCCCGCCGCCGGCGATGCCGATGTTGCCCAGGAGCATCTGCAGCATGGCCACCGCGCGGACGTTCTGGGTGCCGTGGGTTGACTGGGTGATCCCCATCGCGTAGAGGATGGTCCCCGACTTGTCGGCGCGCCCGGTTGAGCAGAAGGCCTGGACGGCCTTGAGGTACGCTTCCTTGGGGGTCCCGGTGATGTTGCAGACCGTGTCGACGTCGTAGCGGGAGTAATGCTTCTTCAGGAGCTGGTAGACGCAGCGCGGGTCCTTCATGCTCGGGTCGGTCTTGGGGTTCCCGGCGCCGTCGAGCTCGTAGGCCCACGCCTTCAGGTCGTAGCTCTTCTCCTGGTCGTCGAAGGCGCAGAAGAGACCGTCCTGGAAATCGTACTTGGCGTTGACGATGAACGCGGCGTTGGTGTAGTCGCGCACGTAATCGTGGTGGATCATGTCGTGCTTGAGCGCGTAGTTGATCATGCCGCCCAAAAAGGCGATGTCGGTGCCCGGACGGAGCTGGGCGTAGATGTCCGACTTGGAGGCGGAGCGGGTGTAGCGGGGATCCGCCACGATCACCTGGCCGCCGTTCTCCATCGCCTTCTCGATCCACTTGAACGAGATGGGATGGTTCTCGGCCGGGTTGCAGCCGATGATGAAGATGCAGTCACTGTTTTTCAGGTCAACCCAATGGTTGGTCATGGCACCACGACCGAACGAAGCCGCCAGACCGGCGACTGTGGAGGAGTGTCATAATCGGGCTTGATGTTCGAGCTGACCAATCCCCATGGCACGGGAGAACTTGGTCCAGAGGTAGCACTCCTCGTTGTCGAGGCCGGCGCCGCCGAAGAAGGCCATCCCTTCGGTGCGGTTCACCACGTACTCCTTGTTGTCCTTCTTGTTGAGCTCGGAGACCTTGAAGCTCTTGTCGCGGGTATCCTTCATCCGCTGGGCGATGGTGGCCAGCGCCCAGTCCCACGACTTCTCGACGAACTTGTCGGAGCCGGGGGCGCGGTACATCACCTTCTGCAGGCGGCGCTCGTTGTTGGCCACCTGGAAGAGCGAGCTCCCTTTCGAGCAGAGCGCACCCTCGTTGATCGGATGGTTGGGGTCACCCTCGATGTTGATGATCTTGCCGTTTTTGGTGTGGACCAGCAGGCCGCATCCAACCGCGCAATAGGGGCAGATGGTCGTACTCGACTTTACCCCTTTGATCCTGGTTTCCGGCGCGTCCGCACTCGCTTCGGCAGGGGTGTTGTTGAGCGCCACGGCACCTGCCGCGAAGGCTCCCCCCTTCAGAAACGCCCTTCTTGAAATTGCCATAAAATCTCCTTTTCCTTCCCTATTACAGGCTAATTGCCGTATGATGGTCCGGGTTTTGCCGGGGTGTATACAGCAACGGGTGTGCCACCGTTTACAGGAAGGTGGAGGAGATGGACCCGGGGCGGGTGAAACCGGCGCGATTGCTGGAAGTGGCGGGGATAGTGGTGTTTGCGGCCAATTATTAAAAGCCGGACGAAATTGTGCATTGCTGACGAGAGGTGCGTCATTCTGGCCGGGTTGTTGGTTACATCTAATCTTTCCCTCTGTATCCCCTCGCCCCTTTAGGGGAGAGGGGCGGGGGTGAGGGAGGTTTTAAAATCTACCCTCACCCGGCCTTCGGCCACCCTCTCCCCCAAAGGGGGCGAGGGGATATAAGAGGAAGCCTTCCAGCATGCCTCCTATCCGGAGGCGAGGGCATAACTCTCGTTGATAATTCCTTCTTGGCGAGGAGATGCATGGATACTAAACCGACGGTGCTGGTCTGCGACGACGAGGTCGAGATCCTCCGGTACCTGAAGAAGATTCTTTCGGCGGCCGGGGTGGAGGCGGGCATTTTCAGTTCCGGACAGTCGCTCCTGGACTACCTGGAGAAGACTCCGCCGGTGAGCTGCAACCTCATCCTGTTGGACGTAAAGATGCCCGACCTGGATGGGATCGAGATCCTGAAACGGGTGAAGAAGAGTTTTCCGGAGCTGCCGGTAGTGATCATGACCGCCTTCGGTTCGATCGGTGCGGCGGTGGAGGCGATAAAGCTCGGGGCGTACGACTACGTCCTGAAGCCGTTCCCGAAGGAAAAGGTGCTCGGCCTCATCGACAAGGTGATGGAGAGGGAGCGGCTTCTCAAGGAGAACACCGCCCTCAAGGAGGCACTCGGCCAGGGGATGGGAACCATCGTTTATTCCTCCCCGAACTTCGGCAAGGTCCTCGAACTCGCCCACCGGGTCGCGGCCAGCGAGGCAACCTCCCTCATCATCGGGGAGTCCGGGACCGGGAAGGAGCTGGTGGCCCGCCTCATCCACTACGAAAGCCCCAGGAAGGGGAAGCCCTTCGTGTCGCTTAACTGCGCCGCCCTTCCCGACAGCCTCCTCGAGAGCCAGCTCTTCGGCCACGTCCGCGGGGCCTTCACCGGCGCCCTCACCAACCACCGCGGCCTGCTCGACGAGGCGGACGGCGGGACGCTCTTTTTGGACGAGATCGGGGACATAAGCCCGGCCACCCAGGCGAAGCTTTTGCGGGTGCTCCAGGAGCGCGACTTCATCCCGGTGGGGGGTACCAAGCCGAAGTCGGTCGATATCCGGATCATCGCCGCCACCAACAAGGACCTGGAGTCGGAGGCCCGGCAGGGCAACTTCCGCGAGGACCTCTTCTTCCGCCTCAACGTCATTACCCTCCACCTCCCGCCGCTTCGCGAGCGCAAGGAGGACATCGCTCCCCTCGCCCGCCATTTCCTCAAGAAGTACGCGAAACGGATGGGCCGCGAGCTCACCGACTTCGCCCCCGAGGCTCTGAAGGTGATGGAATCCTACGATTGGCCGGGGAACGTCAGGGAGCTGCAAAACGCCGTGGAGCGCGCCACCATTCTCGCCCAGGGACACCTGGTTACCGCCGACGTGCTGCCGGGTTGGAAGCGGGAGTCGAGCGAGGAGCCGGCGCCGCAGGGGCGCATGGTGTCGCTGGAGAGCGTGGAGAAGGACCATATCCGCTTCGTCCTGAAGCAGACCGGCAACAACAAGAGCCGGGCCGCCCAGGTGCTCGGGATCGCCCGCCGCACGCTGGACCGCAAGATCGAGGAGTACCTGATCGAGACCCCAACCAGCTACCCCCGGGAGATCTGATCCAATGCCCCGCCGCCGCTTTTCCATCCGCGCCAAGATGACCATCGCCTCCCTGATCCCCCTTATCGAGGTGATCATCCTGGTCTCGTTGGCTGGCCTTTGGGCCGGTTACGAGAAGATCGCCACCCAGGCCCAGGAGAAGGTGCGTACCGACCTTAACTCCGCCCGCGAGGTGTATCGCAACCAATTGAAGCAGATGGCCGACCTGGTGGAGTATGCCGCCAGCACGCCGATCGCCGGTACCGCCATCGCCACCGGCAGTCAGCCGACCATGGCGGGACTGCTTGATCCGCTCAAGATACGGAACCAGCTTGACCTGCTGGCGGCAGTCGACCTCAAGGGGCACCCCCTCTACCGGGCCCACGCCTCCCGCTCCAAAGAGCCGGGGCGGTCGCTGCTGACGGCGGTCCGGATGGCCCTGGCGGGGAAAACCGTTTCCGGCACCGAGGTGGTTCCCGAGGAGGCCCTGATTGCCGAGGGGGGGGATCTCGCCCGGCGGGCGGTGATCGCCATCACCCCTACCCCGCATGCGCACCCCGAGCCCTCCCAGGTCGAGCGCTCCGGGATGATGCTGGTGTCGGCGGCGCCGGTCCGAAACGCCGCAGGCAAAGTCGTGGGGGCCATTTACGGCGGCATCCTCCTCAACAACAACAACGCCCTGGTGGACCGGATCAAGGAACTGGTCTACGAGGGGATACGCTACGATGCACAAGACCTCGGAAGCGCCACCCTTTTCATCGGGGGGACACGCATCGCCACCAACGTGCGAGACAGCGAGGGGAAGCGGGCCATCGGCACCCAGATCTCGGACGAGGTCTACCAGCGGGTGATCGGCGAGGGGAAGAAATGGGTGGGTAGGGCCTTCGTGGTCAACGACTGGTACCTGACCGCCTACGACCCCATCTTCGACATCAACGGTAAGGCGGTGGGGTCCCTCTACGTAGGGATGCTGGAGAGGCCGTACACCGCCTTGAAGCAGCAGGCGCTGATGATCTTCGCCGCGGTGCTGGCGCTCGGCACGCTGCTCGGGTTCCTGGTTTCTTCGTTCATAGCGGAGAGGCTTTCGCGCCCGATCAAGCAGCTGGAGACCTTCGCCCGCCGGGTCGCCGTGGGGGAGCGGGACCTCACCGTCCCGGTGCAGACTGCGGACGAGGTCGGGGACCTGGCGGCCGAGTTCAACGCCATGAGTGCCGCGCTCTCCCAGCGGGAGGCGGAGATCCAGACCCTGAACCGCAACCTCGAGCAGAAGGTGAAGGAGCGGACGGCGGAGCTGGAGGTAAAGAGCCGCCAGCTCTTGGCCGCCCACGAAGAGTTGGCCCGGGCCGAAAAGCTCGCCGACCTGGGCGTGGTGGCGGCCGGTGTCGCCCACGAGATGAACAACCCGCTGGCCATCATCCGCGGCAATACCGAGCTGCTCGACATGTACATCCCCGAGGGGGGAGAGGGGCGCGAGGAGGTCGAGGTGATCGTCAGCCAGATCGACCGGATGGCCAAGATCGTCTCCAACCTCCTCACCTTCGCACGCCAGCGGCCGATGAGGCTCGAAGAGGTGGTGATCCCGCGCCTTTTGGACGACATCGTGGAACAGGCCGGCCACCAGGTGGACCTGGGGCGGATCAAGGTGGAGCGCTCCTACGCGGATGACCTTCCTCCGCTGGCCGGGGACCCGGACAAGCTCAGGCAGGTCTTCATCAACCTCATCGTGAACGCGGTGCAGGCCATGCCGGAGGGCGGGGTGCTGACGCTGACCGCGAAGGCGACGGAGGACGGCGAGAGCTGCGAAGTGATGGTGGGAGACACCGGCAAGGGGATCAAGCCCGAGCACCTGGACAAACTGTTCACCCCGTTCTTCACCACCAAGGAGCAGGGGACCGGACTCGGCCTCTCGGTCTCCTACGGGATCGTCAAGGATCACAAGGGGACCATCAAGCCGCAGAGCGTGCTGGGAAAAGGGACCGTATTCCGGGTGATCCTGCCGACCCGAGGAGAAGTCGGAGAGTAGATCCCCGCGCGGTCCTGCCGCCCACCATTTATACCCTCTCCCTTGAAGGGGCGAGGGGTATATGGAGTGCGTTCCAAGCTTTTGACTTCTAGAAAAAAAGGCTGGCATTGGCGCGTGGGGCGTGGTAATGTGGGCGGCTCGCTGGAGTTGTCCACTTTTTTTGGACACCGGCCGTATTTTGGCTTGACACCTCCGGAATTCCGGTGGTATAAGTTCTACTTTCCGAAAAAACTCTCAAAGCTCTATTTATACATACTCGGAGGTGCAGTTTGGCAAATCATAAATCGGCAATCAAAAGGATCAAGCAGACCGCGAAAAGGACCGAGCGCAACAAGCACGACCGCTCCACCCTGCGCACCTTTATCAAGCGCGTCCGCGAAGCCGTGGCCGCTAAAGACCAGGCTGCCGCCCAGGCTGCCCTGGCTTCCGCTATCCCGGTCATCGACGGCGCAGCCACCAAGGGGATCATCCACTCCTCCAACGCTTCCAGGAACGTCTCCAGGCTGACCAAACTGGTCAACACCCTCGCCTAATTAGTCAGAGGGTAGGCATCAATCAAGAAAGGGGAACCCGTATTTCGGGCTCCCCTTTTTTGCGTCGTCTCGTCTCCCCTCCAAGGAGTAGGTTGCGTTGAGCAGCTTCACCGTGAAACGCAACAATTGCCATGATTGCCGGACAGCGTCGCGTTTCGTGCCTCAACGCGACCTACGGGTCTCCCGGCAGGAGAGAGGAAATGGATCTGAAGTGAGATGGGCTACCGCCGGCAGGCGTCGATGACGAAGCGCTCGAAGAGGGCGGCTTCCTGTCCGCCGGATTTGAAGGCCAGGTCGAGCTCGACCATCCCCTCGAAGACCTTCTTCAACTCGCGGGCCTGGTAATTTCTGGCCTGGGCGGTCACCTTCTGCAGGAAGTACGGGGCGATGCCGGCAGACTTCGCCAGCTCGGAGGACGGCACCTTCTTGTCCAAGAGGGCCCGGACCTGCCACAGCTGCCGGTAGTGCCTCGCCACCGCTCCCAGCACCCTCAGCGGGGCCTCCCCATCGGAGAGGATGGTGGTCAGCATCCTCAGCGCCGTCTTCAGATCCTTCATCCCCAAGGCGTCGGTGAACTCGAAGACGCTCTCCACCTTGGTGTCGGAAACGATGGCCTTCACGTCGGCCACCTCCACCACTTCCTTCTTCCCACAGTACAGACAGAGCTTCTCGATCTGGGAGACCAGCTCCTGCAGATGGGTCCCCACCAGGAAGGCCAAAAGCTCGGCTGCGGCCGGCTCGATCTTTTTGCCGAGCGCCTTCACCTCGTCCCGCACGAAGGGCCCCAGCTGCGACTCGTAGGGGCGCTTGAACTCGACAACCTCCCCCTTCTTCTTCAAGTCGGCGTAAAACTTCTTCCTGCCGTCGACCTTTTCCGCCTGCAGGATGAAACAGGTGGAAGGCGAGGGGTCCTGGATGTACCCCAGCAGGATCTCCATGGCGGCGGCGGAAAGGTCCCCCCCCTTCTTGATGAGCACCACGCGGCGCTCGGCGAACATGGGGAGGGTCTGGGCCACGCTGAAGACCTCGTCCCCTTTCACCTCGTTGCCGTAGAAGACGTTCAGGTTGAAGTCGCGGAAGCCCGGGTCGACGGTGCGGTCCATCAGCTTCTTCACCGCGCGCTCGACCAGGTAGGACTCTTCCCCGAATAAAAGATACAGCGGGGCGATCTCTCCCTTCTCCACGGCTCTGGCGAACTCTTCCGGCTTCATTGGGGTACCTCGGTCGGCAGCTTATTACTGATGGTGCAAAACAGTTCGTGAAGCAGGTAAAAGTACTTTTCTCGAATCAGGGTGTCTATCCGGCTCGCTATCGCTTCGTCGTGAATGCGCAGGGTCAGCTTACGGCTTTCCAGAGCAGCCAGCCAGTCCTGCTCTTGGCTCAGGAAACCTCTTTGGCAAGCAAGGCTGATCCCATGCCGAGGACTCTGCACAGAGGATCCCTCTGCTTCCCCGTAATCCTTGATCAACTTGCAGGACTGCTCCAAGCACCTCTCATAGAAGTTCACAAGTCCGGCACGCTCTATGACTGATGGGTTTTCGATGCCTACTGCTTGCTTCAGAAGGAGGCATGCTCGTTTGAAGTGAAGGAAGCGCTGCTGCCAACGAATGTCCAGATCGGTCATCGTCTCACCTCTAACAAAACACGCCCACCAGCCGATGCTGAATGGGCGGTAAAAAGAACCCCATCCTCACCCTGTCCCTCCCCTTGAAGGGGAGGGCACCCTGGTGGGGAGGAGTCAGTAGGCCTCGGTCAGCTTGCGCCAGATGTCCTGGGAGAGGAGGTGGCAGATGCGGGCGGCGGCTACTTCTTCGGCGTTTTGCTGCAGGGCGATGTTGGCGTTGACCGGGAAGGTCTGGTCCTCGGTCAGCTCCCCCTTCCAGAGCACCTTCTTGGTCTGCTGCTCCCTGAGGATCACCTGGGCGGTGATGACGGCCCGGTATTCCTTGATGGTGTCGAGCGCGGTGTAGGAAACCGGGGTGGTGCTGTAGCTGGTGATGGTCCCGGTCAGTTCGAGCTGGGCCCGGTCGGCCGGTAACACCTGCCCGCCGCTTCTCAGCGCCAGCTCGTCGATCAGGTCGCGGGCCAGCACACCCTCCAGTCCTGCCCGGTAGCTCTTGTTGGCGAAGAGGATGACGTTGACGCCGCGATCGGCGGCCAGCGGGCCGCGGCTGCCGACCACGTGATACCCGCAACCGGCGAGCAGGAGAAGCGCCAAGAGCGCTCCTCCCACCCACCTCCACGATAGCTTCATCATCGGGTGACGGATCACCTAGGCGGCCACGATGTTGACGAGCTTGCCGGGAACGTAGACCACCTTGCGGACGGTCTTCCCTTCCGTGAACGGCTTGACCTTCTCGTCGGCCAGGGCCATCGCCTTGACCTCTTCCTCGCCCAGGTCCGGGGCCACCATCAGCTTGCTCCGAAGCTTGCCGTTGACCTGGATGACCACGGTGATCTCCTCGTCGACGGCGGCCTCGGCGTCATACCCCGGCCAGCCGTACTTTTCGAGGTTCTCGGCGTGCCCGAGCTCGGTCCAGAGTTCGGCGGCGAAGTGCGGGACGAAAGGAGCCAGCATCCTTACCACCGATTCGACCGCCTCGCGGACGACGGCGGCGTTTTCCGGAGCCCCCTTCTTGTCGAAGGCCTGGATGGCGTTGACGAGCTCCATGACGGCGGCGATGGCGGTGTTGAAGTGGAAGCGGCCGTCGATATCCTCGGTCACCTTGCGGATGGTCTTGTGGACGGCGCGGCGGAGGTTCTTGGCCTCGCCGGAGAGCTCCTCCGGTTTCACATCGCCGGCATTCTTGAGGTACGGGAGCACCTCGAAGACCAGGCGCCAGACGCGGTTCAGGAAGCGGTAGCTCCCGTCCACACCCTGGTCGCTCCAGTCGAGGTCCTTCTCGGGGGGAGCGGCGAAGAGCGAGAAGAGACGGGCCGTATCGGCGCCGTAGCGATCGATCAGGGCGTTGGGGTCGACCACGTTCCCCTTGGACTTCGACATCTTCGCGCCGTCCTTGATCACCATCCCCTGGGTGAGGAGATTGGAGAACGGCTCGTCGACGTTGCAGTAGCCCAAGTCGCGCAGCACCTTGGTGAAGAAGCGGGCGTAGAGGAGGTGCAAGACGGCGTGCTCGATCCCGCCGATGTACTGGTCGACCGGCATCCAGGACTCCACCTTCTCGCGGTCCAGGGGACCGTTGGCGAAGCGGGGCGAGCAGTAGCGGAGGAAGTACCAGGAGGACTGCACGAAGGTGTCCATGGTGTCGGTCTCACGCCGGGCGGCGCCGCCGCACTGCGGGCAGGTGCAGTTCACGAAGCTCTCCACCTTGGCGAGCGGGTTGCCGCCCTCGCCGGTGAAGGCGGCGTCCATCGGGAGCACCACCGGGAGATCCTTGTCGGGGACCGGCACCACGCCGCAGATGTCGCAGTTGATGACCGGGATCGGGTTGCCCCAGTAGCGCTGGCGGGAGATACCCCAGTCACGCAGGCGGAAGTTGATGGTCTTCTTGCCGATCCCTTCCTTCTCCAGGAAGTCGGCGATGGCCTCCTTGGCGTCGGTGTTGGACATCCCGTCGAAGCGGCCGGAGTTGACCATGACGCCTTCGGTGGTGAAGGCCTCGGTCATGGTGGCGGGGTCGAGGTTCTCGCCTGCCGGGTTGATGACCACCTTCAAGGGGAGATCGTACTTCTTGGCGAACTCGAAGTCGCGCTGGTCGTGGGTCGGGACCGCCATGACCGCGCCGGTGCCGTAGTCCATCAGGACGAAGTTGGCGAGGTAGATCGGCATCTTCACGTTGGTGAGCGGGTTGATGCAGTAGGAGCCGGTGAAGACCCCTTCCTTCTCGAGGTCGTCGGCGCCCCGCTTGATCCGGTCGGTCTTCTTCACCTTGTCGATGAAGGCCTCCACCTCGGCCTGGCGGTCGGCGGTGGTGAGCTGCTGCGCCATCGGGTGCTCGGCGGCCAGCGACATGAAGGTGGCGCCGAAGAGGGTGTCCTGGCGGGTGGTGAAGACCCGGATGGAGGACATGCCGTTTTCCAGCGGGAAGTCCACTTCGCAACCGGTGGAGCGGCCGATCCAGTTACGCTGCATGGTGAGCACGCGCTCGGGCCAGCCGGTCAGCTTGTAGGTGTCGTCCAAAAGCTCCTGGGCGTAGTTGGTGATCCTGAAGGACCAGGAGTCGAGCTCCTTCGATTCGACGGTCGAGTCGCAGCGCCAGCAGCAGCCGTCCTCGACCTGCTCGTTGGCGAGCACGGTCTCGCACTTGGGGCACCAGTTGACGTTGGCGACCTTCTTGTAGGCGAGCCCCTTCTGGTACATCTCCAGGAAGATCTTCTGCTCCCACTTGTAGTAGTCGACGTGGCAGGTCGCGATCTCGCGCTCCCAGTCGTAGGAGAAACCCATGCGCTTCAACTGCCCGCGCATGTAGTCGATGTTCTCGTAGGTCCACTTGGCGGGGTGGCTCTTGTTCTGGATGGCGGCGTTCTCGGCGGGCATGCCGAAGGCGTCCCACCCCATCGGGTGCAGCACGTTGAAGCCCTGCATTCTCTTGAAGCGGGCGATGACGTCGCCGATGGAGTAGTTCCTCACGTGCCCCATGTGGATCTTGCCGGAGGGGTACGGGAACATCTCGAGGAGGTAATACTTCTTGCCGGGGGCACTCTCGTCGGCCTTGAAGCTCTTTTTATCCTCCCAGACTCCCTGCCATTTATCTTCAACAACTTTGGGGTTGTACTTTTCTTCCATGGAAACCACCTTCCGCGCGCCGGTCTCGACGCGTCTGTTGGATTTTAGAAAAACGAAGCGCCCCCCATCCTCACCCTGTCCCTCCCCTTGAAGGGGAGGGTAGGTAGGGAAGCGGAGGGCGATTAATATTCGAATGCCCAAGGTGCGGCCAGGTAAACAGCCCCCCTCCCACCTCAGCAGGCTCTCCCTCCCCTTCAAGGGGAGGGCTGGGGTGAGGATGGGGTAGCCCAGTGGCGGCAGACGAAGGAAGAAGCCGCGCTGTGTCTAGGCGATCTTCAAAAGGCTCTTCGCCACGTCCAGGATCTTGGTCGGCTGGATCGGCTTCGTGATGTAGTCGTTGGCCCCCAAGGCCAAAGCCCGCTCACGATCCTCCTGCGCCCCCTCGGTGGTGATCACCACGATCGGGATCGACTTGTAGTTGCCGTCGTTTCTCACCAGGCTCACGAGCTTCAACCCGTCCATGATCGGCATGTTGATGTCGGTCAGGATCAGGTCGAAACGCTCGGAGGAGAGCTTCTTCAGCCCGTCGACACCGTCGTTGGCCTCAACGATCCTGACCCCCCTGATCCGTTTCAGGGCGAAGGCGATCAACTGCCTCATGGTCGGAGAATCTTCAACTATCAAAACGTTATATTCGGACATCACACCAAATCCCCCATGTGTTGCGGCTGCTTATTTCGTCAAAAGGTCGATGAACCCCTGGATGGTCGAGAGCTTTCTTTCGGAGTCGCTGTAGAGCCTCGAGCTGAAGATGGCGGTGGCGGCGTGCCCCGCCAGGAGGGTGAAGAGCTCGTAGTCCACTGCGGCAAACTCGGTCTTTTGCATCAGGAGCTTGTAGATGACCAGCACCCCGATCACGTGTTCCTTGATCTTCAAGGGGATGCAGACCATCGGCGCGGTGAAGTCGCGCTGGTAGTCGGCCACGTTTTCGGTGAAGTAGTTCTCGCCCGAGGAGGCCACCTCGCCGATGATCCCCTTCCCGAGCCGCGCCGTCGGGATGTCGCTCCGTTCCAGCCCTTCGGTGGCCACCGCCTGCAGCTCGTCGCTCTTTTCGTCGAGCAGCATGATGGCGAACTCCTCGGCACCGACCAGGTTGATGATGATCTCGGTGATGATCTGGAGCACTTCCCTGAAATCGAGGGTGGAGTGGAGCTGGTAGCTCGCGATGTACAGGTTGGCGAGGTTGTTGTTCTCGTCCTCGATCTCGATGTAGCGGGCGGCGAAATCCTGGTTCTCGGCCTCGACCTGCTTAATGCGGTCCAGGATCTCCTGCTTCTCGTGCTCGAGGTTGGCGATCTTCTCCACCAGCTTACTGACCTCCGGGGCGGCTGCCGCCTCGCTGGCCGGCTGCTGGCTCTTCTCCAGCTCGAGGACCCGGAAGCGGAGCCGCTCGTTCTCCCTCAAAAGCTCCTGGGTGAACTCGGCCCCCTTCTTGAAGACCTGCAGGAACTCTTCGCCCCGGTGGACCAACTTCTCATCTTCTTTTTGCATAGACACCCCGGTTTTCTCGTTGTTGGTCATACAAAGCGCGGCACCAGTCCGCTACGGGCAACGATCTCCCGCACCATCGAATCCATCGGGACCACCCGGTCGACCACCCCGGTGGCGATCGCCTCGCGTGGCATGCCGAACACCACCGAGGACTCCTCGGCCTCGGCCACCACCTGGGCGCCGAGCCGCTTGGCCTCCCTGACGCCCTGGGCGCCGTCGTTCCCCATCCCGGTCAAGACCACCGCCAGCATCCGCTCCCGGTACAGCTCGGCGCAGGAGCAGAACATGGCGTCCACCGACGGGACGTAGCGGTCGGCGGCGGTCGGCTCGACCACGCGGGCCAGGATCTTGTCGCCACGCCTCATGAAGAGGAGGTTCTTCCCGCCGGGAGCGATGAGGACCCGCCCCGGGCGCACCTCGTCGCCGTCCTTGGCCTCCCTGATCTCGAAGCCGGAGCTGCGGTCGAGGCGGTCGGCGAAGGCGCGGGTGAAGCCGGCCGGCATGTGCTGGGAGACCACCACCGCGAAGGGGAGCGGCTCCCTGAAGGAGGAGAAGATCCGCTGCAGGGCGGGCGGCCCCCCGGTGGAGGAGCCGATGGCCACCACGTCGAGGGCGGCGGTTTCCACCCGGCGCGGGACCTCCGGCACCGGTTCCTCGACCGGCTTGGGGGCCTCGTAGCGCTTCTGGACGCGGGCCATGTTGAGCTTGAAGACCGCCTGGACCTTCCGGTGCAGGTCCTCCTGGATTTTAAGGAGCTCCTCGGAGATGACGGTGGTCGGCTTGGCGATGAATTCCACCGCGCCGAGCTCCAGCGCCTTGAAGACCTTCTCGTCGCCGGAGGTCGAGCTGATCACGATGACCGGCACCGGGTTGGAGGCCATCAGGATGCGGAGCATGGTGAAGCCGTCCATGCGGGGCATCTCGAGGTCCAGGGTGACCAGGTCCGGGGAGAGGTCGATCACCCTCCGGATCCCTTCCTCGCCGTTGGTCGCGAATCCCACCACCTCCACGCCGGGAATCTCCTCGAGCATCTTGGTGATGGCGCGGCGGTTGTAGGCGGAATCGTCTACCACTACTACCCGTACTCGTTTCACCAGAGCCCCCCCGCCGGCGCGGGCGCCGTCTTTTGGTACACCATGTCGTTTTTAAGATGCTTCAGGGCGAAGGCGGTCGATATGTTCATGAGCGATTCGGAGTGGCCGAGCAGGAGGTAGCCGCCACTTCTCAGGGTATTGTGGAAAGATTCGATGACCTTCTTCTTGGAGGCCTCGTCGAAGTAGATGATCACGTTGCGGCAAAAGATCACGTCCATCTTCCCCAACAGTGCCAGCCGGTTGGCGTCGAAGAGGTTCATATGGGTGATGGTGACCAGTTCCCGCACCTCGTCGTTGATCCGGTAGGAGCCGTCCATCTCGGTGAAGAAGCGGCGGAGGTAGCGCTCGTCGGTGCAGCGGAAGGAGCTCCTGGTGTAGACCCCCTTGCGCGCGTGCTGGACGACCCGCTGGCTGATGTCGCTCCCCACGATCTCGATCCGCCACCCCTTGAAGCGCTCCATCTCCAGCATCAGCATGGCGATGGTGTACGGCTCCTCGCCGGTGGAGCAGCCGGCGCTCCAGATCCGCAAGGTCCTCTCCCGCTCCTTGGTCTGGATGAGCTCAGGGAGGATCTCGTCGGTGAAGGCACGGAGCTGGAAGGCCTCCCGGAAGAAGTAGGTCTCGTTGGTGGTGAGGATGTCCATGATATCGGCGATTTCCTCGTCCTTCCTCCGATCGTACTTCAGGAACTGGTAGTACTCCCGAAAACCGGCCAGCCCGTGGTGGACCACCCGGCGCCCGAGGCGGCGGTCCAAGAGGTACTTGCTGTCGGCATCGAAGTAGAGTCCGCAGTGATTGTAGATCAGGTCCCTGATCAGGCGGAACTCCTCCTCGGTCAGCTGTTGAGTGGGCTCATTGAATAGCATGGCTCAGCCTGCCTATCAGCCCGACGATCTCACCCCTGACGAGGGAGTCGGATTCTCCCTCCAGGGCGCGCTCCAAAAGCGGGAGCGACTGGGCGCCCCTCAACTGGGCCAGGGTCTTCACGAACGAACGGCGTACCCCCCAATGGGCATGGGAGATCAGCTTGTCGAGGTGGGTGTCGATCCAGGCATCGCCGAAGGCGGACATGATGCCGATGGCCGCCTCCACCACCTCCTCGTCGGAATCGGAGAGCGCCACCTCGATGGCGGGAAGCTCGTCGGCCCCCCCCACGGTGGCCAGGGTGGTGAGCCCGGTGATCAGCACCGGCCCGTGCGCCTTAAGTAAAAGCGCCCGCACGCCGGGGAGCGCCCCGCGGTCGCCCAGGGCCGAGAGCCCCTTAAGAGCGGCGGTCTGCACCCACGGGTCGGGATCCGAGAGGGCCACCAAAAGCGGCTCCAGCACGTCGGGGCTCCCGATCTCGGAAAGCGCCTGGGCGGCGGAGACCCGCACCTCGGGGTCCTCGTCGGAAAGGGCCATGGAGAGGTGCCCCACGGTCTGGGGGAGCCTCACGCGGGCAAGCGACGAGACCGCGGCCCGCCGGACGGCAGGGTCCTCGTCCTTGGCCAAAAGCGAGAGGCGGTCGGCGTCGGCCAGCCCCCAGAGGAGGAGGGCGGCCTGGCGGCGCTGGTCCGGGGAGGGGGACTGGACGAACTCGGCGCAGATCTCCTCCACCGTTTCGCCGTCGCTCAGGGTCAAAAACTGCAGCGCCTGCAGGGCGGCGTCGCGCACCTGCGGCTCGGAGTCCTCCAGGAGCCGGGCCACGGCACGGGAAACGCCGCGGGAGGCGAGCCTGCCGAGCGCCAGCGCGCACGAGGCGCGCAGCCCCGGGAAGTCGTCGGCGAGCCCCCCCACCAAGAGCGGGGTAGCCTCCGAGCAGCCGAGCTCACCCAGCAGGAAGGCGACGATGGTCTTCTCCTGGTAATCGGCGGCGCTGAAGTGTTCGAGGAGCCTGGGGATGGCGATGGAGCCGATCTGCCGCAGCGCGTCGAGGCAGCTCGTTCTCAGCCGCTCTTCGCCGGCCAGTTTCAGGAGGGGCACGGTGGCGCGTTCGTCGCCGATCCCCCCGGTCAGCCGCACCAGCGGCTCGAGCTGCGCCGGATCGGCACCGTTTAGCGCGGCAATCATAGCCTCGGCGGTCTTGGAGCCGCGCAGAAGGCGCAAGGGGAGATCGACCTCGGTCTGGGCATCGTCCTCCGAGAGGCGGTCGCGGACCCGGATGAGGGCGACGCCGGCCGACTGGCGGGCGCTCCGGGCGTTTTCCCCGAGCCCCTTGAAGAGAATGGGGAGGCAATCGCCGTCTCCCAAAACGGCCAGGCAGTCGTAGACCGCCCGCTTGAGGAGGCGCTCCTCGAGGAGCGGCTCCAGGGCCGAAAGGGGAACCGGGGCGCCGATCTGGGCCAGCGCGTCGAGCACGGTGAACTTGAGCCAGACCTCCTCGCGCTCGAGCACCTGCAGGAGGTAGGGGAGGGCCGACTGGTCGCCGATCTTGCCGAGGTTTTCCGCCGCCGCCACCCGCACGTTGGGGTCGGTGTCTTCGAGGGAACGGACCAGCAGCGAGACGCAGGAGGCGCAGCCGATGGAGCCCAAGACGTCGATCACGAACTTCCGCAGGTCGTGGTCGGGGTCCTCCAGGTAGCGGCAGAGGGGGGTGATGGCGACCTGTCCGAGCCGCTCCAGCGATTCGACCGCGGAGTTGCGCAGCCCCGCGTTGTCTGAGGAGCGTAAGAGGTCGATCAGCCGCTCGACCACCTCGTCGCCGGTCGGATTGGCCGCGGCGAGGACGGCGACGGCCTCCTTACGGACCCTCCAGCTTTCGTCGCCCATGGCGATGAAGAGGAACTCCATGGCGGACTCGAAGGGGCGCCTGGAGAGTTCGACGACGGCAAGCCGCCGGACCTCTTCGTCCGGAGAGCGGAGTTCGGATGAGATTGTGTCAAGATCCATAGGCAAGGGGGCTCTCCTGCGTTTTACACGTTCAACTCTGCGCGCTTCTTGGCCAGCAGGTCATCGAAGGCCGCGGTAAGAAAATCTGTCTGCTCCCTGAGCTCTTCCGGGACGCGCTGGCGGTAGAGACGCTCGCCTTCACGGATGTCGTCGGCCAGGAGGTCGAAGAAGTTGCCGTCGCGGACTCCCTGCTCGACCTTGCCCTGGTTGTAGAGGACGATGTCGGAGACGATGATGCGGGCCAGGCGCTTGGCTTTGACTTCGGCCTCGGTGAGCGGGCGCTCCACCGCGTGAGCAGGCGGGGCTGGCGGGGCTGGCGGGGCCTCGGAAACCTCCCTCACCCGCCCTTCGGGCACCCTCTCCCCTGAAGGGGCGAGGGTTGGCCGGGCTGCAGGGGCCGGCTGCACGGTCTGACTGGTCTGACTGGTCTGACTGGTCTGACTGGTCTGACTGGTCTGACTGGTCTGACTGGTCTGACTGGTCTGACTGGTCTGACTGGTCTGACTGGTCTGACTGGTCTGACTGGTCTGACTGGTCTGACTGGCGCTGTGGGTGGCCACCTCGTCGAAGGGGTTTATCTCCTGTAGGGCCACCGCCTCGGCGGCTGCCGGGAAGGAGGCGGCTGCACTCTCGCTGCGGGGGGCGTTGGGACCCAGCAGGTACCGGTTCTCTTCCAGCCCGCCGACGATCTCCACCGGGGGCTGCTGGGGGACGGCCACCGGGGTCGTCGTCTCGCGCTCCTCGGCCTCTCTCAGCTCTGCCCTGGTCTGCTCGCGGGCCTCCAGCTCTCCTTCGCTCGGAAGGGCGGCGGAAAGGGGCAGCGCCCCGGAGGTCAGCCGGTAGATCATGGGGACCAGGGAGTCGGGGATATGGTGCTTCTCGATGTAGTCGTCGGCGCCGTAGAGGGAATTCGGCGAACGCTTGTAACGGGTCTTGTCGTAGATCGAGGCAATCAGCACGATCTTGACGCCGGCCAGCTGCGGGTTCTGACGGATCCGCTCGCAGACCTCGAAGCCGAACATGGTCGGGAGCGCCACGTCCAAAAGGAGAAGGTTCGGCTGCATCGACTCCACGGTCTCCAGGGCAACCTTGCCGTCATTGCAGAAGGCTACCTGGAAAGGCTCGGAAGCCAGGACCTTCTTGACGGCATCGCAGAAGGCGACGCTCTCGTTGGCCACCACGACCTTGATCTGGCCACCGGCAGCGGCAGCGGCCCCGGAAACCTCCCTCACCCGCCCTTCGGGCACCCTCTCCCCTGAAGGGGCGAGGGTAGGCGCGGCAGCCGGGGCAGCCGCGGTCGGAGGCGGCGGTACGGCACCAGCCTGGGCGGCAGCAGGCGGCGCGGGCGCGGCCGCGGGGGCCGGAGGGGCAACCGGCGGAGTGGACGGAGCGGCAGCGGCAGCGGCGGCCGGGCGCCTCACCACCCGGAAAACGGCACGGCAGTTCGAGCAGCGGAGCTTCTTCGCCTCCTCGCCGCTGGCGAACTCGACATCGTATCTCTTCTTGCAGTTGGGGCAGACTATCAGCATGTAGTGCTCTTTTCGGTGGCGAGTGCCCCCTGGGGGGTGAGATAGCCAAGCTCGACCTTCTCCTTGAAGGTCAACAGGTCATCAATGTTCAAAAGCATGACCGGGGACTCCTGGACCAGGAAGAGGCCGACCATGTACTCGGCCCCGACCAGACGCACGCCGCGCGGCGGAGGCTTGAGCTCCCGAAGCGGCACGGTGATCATCTCGGTCACCTCGTCGACGATCAAACCCAGCGGCTGGCCCGGCATGGAAAGGACCAAAAGCCGGCAGGTCTCCTGGTTCTGCAGCGGGGGGAGACCGAAACGCTTCCGGAGGTCCATCACCGGGATGACCGAGCCGCGCAGGTTGATCACCCCCTCCACGAAGGGGAGCGCCCGGGGGAGCGGGGCCAGCTTGGGGAGCCGGATGATCTCCTTGATCCGCATGATGTCGACGGCATAGAGACCCTCCTCCATCCGGAGGCAGGCCACCTGGATTTCCTGCAGTTCCTGCTTCACTCCTCGCCTCCCTTGTCGCCCTGCTGCAACAGCCCCTCGATCACCTCCAGCACCTTCACCGACTTGAACGGCTTGGTGATGTAGGCGTCGGCGCCGGCCTTCTTGCCGCGTTCCAGATCCATCCCGCTCTTCTTGGCGGTCAGCATGACCACCGGTATCGCACAGGTGCGGGGGTCGTCCTTCAAGGCCCGGCAGACCTCGAAGCCGTCCAGCCCCGGGAGCATGACGTCCAGCACCACCAGGTCCGGAGGGTTGCCGGTGGCCTCCTCCAGGGCGGAATGGCCGTCCCGGGCCCCGGTCACCTCGTACCCCTTGGAGGTGAAAAGGATGGTCTCCAGCCTCAAGAGGCTCTCCTCGTCCTCAACCACCAGGATCCTGTTCTTCGCCATGTGCGCTCCCGCCCTACAGCAGACTTACGTCCAGCACCTTCATCATGTCGAGCAGGATCAGCATCCTGCCGCCGACCCGGCCGATCCCCTGCACGAACTCGCGGTCGATCCCTTCCAGCACCACGGGAGGGGGCTCGATGCTCCCTTCTCCCACCCGTACCACCTGGACCACCTCGTCCACCAGCACCCCGCAGAACCCTTCGCTGCGGTTCACCACGATGACCCGCTCACGCTCGGAGTGGACCGCGGCGGGGAGCCCCAGGCGGAGGCGGATGTCGAAGATCGGGATGATGATGCCGCGCAGGGAGAGAATCCCCCGCACGAAGGCCGGCACCCTCGGCACCTCGGTAACCTCCCGCGGCTTGATGATCTCCTTGATGTCCATGATGCTGATGGCGTATTCCTCATCCGCCACCCGGAAGCAGAGGAGCTCCAGCGTGGCGCTGGCCGCCTCCTCCCCCAGCAGGCCATCATCGTCCTCGGCGGCGGTTTCGCGCCCCTTGAGGATGACCGAGGCGGGATCGAAGCGCTCGGGGCGGCGGGCCTTGCTGAAGTCGCTCGGGAGCAGATCTTCCAGCGCCTCGGGCTGCCAGTCGAAGGTCTCCGCCGGGGAGTTCTCCTGGTAGACCGGCGGCTGGTAGACGGGGGGAGCTTCGAAGGCCACCGGCGGCTGAACCGCCTTGGGGGCCGGCGCGGGCTCCGGCTGGTACGCGGGCTCAGGCTCCGACTCGTACATGGAGGCCGGTTCCGGCTCGTAGGACGCTTCTTCTTCGTACACCGGCTCGGGCTCGGCGGCCGGGGTCACGGCGGGGTGATCAATGGCAAAAGGAGCGAACTCCTCCGGCTCCGGGGAGACCTCCGCGAAAGGAACGATCTCCTGCATGGCCACGGCCTCGGCGGCGGCGCCAAAAGTGAGGGCCGGCTCCGGGGGGGTCGCGGCGGCGGCGACCTGGGGCTGGGGAACCGCGGCTAAGGGGGCCGGTCCGGCGGCACGCTGTTGCCCCTCCGCCTCTGCGCGCTGCGCCTTCCTTCTGATCTCCGCAAGATTCATCTTCGACTCCTTCAACTCCCGCTACTTTGTTACTCGTTGCGGCCAAACGTAGGTCGTGTTGAACGGCTTTACCGTGAAACGCGACGATACCCTCGACCGGCTCGCGATGATGTCGCGTTTCGTTCCTCAACGCGACCTACCGGGTTGCGGCTTTATCAAGGGGGGACCCGTGGCCGCTTACGGCAAAAGCTCCTCGGCGGCTTCCTCGACCACCGATGAGTCGATCCAGGAGGCGTCCCGGCCGTAGCCGACCAGAAGCGCATTGGTGGCCAGCGAGTTGATCCGCCGCGGCACCCCGGCGGTGATCTCGTAGATCCTCTGCACGGCGTCGGGGGAGAAGAGCCCCGGGGAGCCCCCCGCCGCGGAGATCCTGAAATCGAGGTACTCCATGGTCTCGTCGAGCCCCAGGGGGGCCAGGTGGAAGTTCAGCGAGATCCGCTGCCGAAACGGCTCGTACACCGGGGAGGCCAGCATCCCCCGCAGTTCCGGCTGCCCCATCAGGATCACGCTCACCAGGTTCTGGTCGTCCAGCTGGAAGTTGGTCAACAGCCGGATCTCGTCGAAGAGCTCACGGTCCGGGATCATCTGGGCCTCGTCGATCACCACCACCGGCACCCTCCCCTCGCGGTGGAGGGCGTAGAGGGCGGTGGTGATCTCCTTCAAGAGCTCGTCTTTGGCGTGCGAGGGGCTTCCCACCTCGAGCCCCGAGGCGATCACCCGCAAGAGCTCGTCGGCGGTCAGCCGCGGGTTGAAGACGAACAGGAAATGGTAGCGGTCCCCCATCCGGTCCATGAGGGCGCGCGAGATGGTGGTCTTGCCGCAGCCGATGTCCCCGGTCAAAAGGGCCAGTTCGCACTCCTCCACCGCGTACTCGAGCCGGGCGAGCGCCTCCCGGTGTCCCCGGCTCATGTAGAGAAAACGCGGGTCGGGTGTTTTGCTGAAGGGCTTTTCGGTGAGCCCGTAGAACGACTTGTACATCAGCCGGCACTCCCGCGAGTCGCCTCGCTGATCACGCTCCCCACGTCAAGCACCAGGATGGTCCGCTGGTCGCCCAGGTCGGCCGCACCGGAGATCCCCTTGAAGCCCGCGAAGGTCTCGCCGATCGACTTGATGACGATGTCCTGCTGCCCGAGGAGATCGTCCACCACGAGACCGAGCCTCTTTTCGGCCACCCCGACCACCACGACGTAGAAGGACTCGGGGATCTCTCCCGCCCCTTTGAGCTCGAAGAAATCGGAGAGGCGCAAAAGCGGCAGGGTCGCCTCCCTGAGCTGGATGACCTCCTTGCGCTCGACCGTCTTGATCTCCTTGCGGTCGACGATGATGCTCTCGAGAACCGAGGTGATGGGAAGCGCGTAGGTGCGGCCGGCGGTGGTGATGATGAGCGCCTTGATGATGGCCAGCGTGATGGGGAGGGTGATGGTGACCCGGGTGCCGCGGCCGGGGAAGGTCTCCAGGTCGATCATCCCGGACAGGGCGGCGATGTTGGTCCTCACCACGTCCATGCCCACCCCGCGGCCGGAGATCTCGCTCACCTGCTCGGAGGTGGAGAAACCGGGGAGGAAGATGAACTCCAGCGCCTCCTTGTCGGAGACCTCGAAGGGGGAGCCGATCACGCCGCGCTCGACCGCCTTCTGCCGGACCCTGCCGAGATCGATGCCGGCGCCGTCGTCCTCGATCTGGATGACCACGTGGTTTCCCTTCTGGAAGGACGACAGGACGATGGTACCCTTCTCGTCCTTGCCGGCCGCCAGGCGCGCCGCCGGGGTCTCCAGGCCGTGGTCGATGGCGTTTCTGACGATGTGCATGACCGGGTCGGAGATGTCCTCGATGATCAGCTTGTCGAGCTCGGTCTCCGCCCCGAAGAGCTTCAGGTCGACCTTCTTACCCTGCTCGCGGGAGATCTTTCTGATGATGCGGGTCATCTTCTCGAAGAGCTGCCCGACCGGGATCATCCTGATCTCCATGACCCCCTTCTGCAGCTCGGCGAGCTTCTTCTCGAGCCCCTTGGCGGCCTTGGCCACCTGCTGCCCGGGGAGGACCAGCCCGTCGCGCCGCATCTTGGCCGCCACCTCGGCGATCATGGAGTGGGAGAGGACCAGCTCGCCCACGATGTTCATGAGGAGGTCGAGCTTGCCGATGTCCACCCGGACGGTGCGGCTCATGCTCTTGGCGCTCACCCCCTGGTCGGCCGGGTTCACCGGCTGCGGCTCGGGCTCGCTCTCGAGAAGGGCGGGGGCCGGGGCGGCCGCCGGGGCCTCCACGAAAGCGGCCTTGGGTGCTGCGGGAGCGGGAGCGGCCTTCTTCTCCTGCTTGCCGAAGCTGGTGACGGTCAGGTGGTCGCGCTCGATGAGCGGGGTGAGCTCGTCGGTGGCCAGATCGGAGCCGAAGAGGATCTCGAAGTCGATACCGGCGTCGATACCGCTGGAGGCGGAGGGGAGGGTGCTGATCACCTCGCCGACCTGCTTCAGCTGGTCGGTCAGCTCCATCAGCTCGGAATCGAAGTTGGTCAAGAGGAGGGAGACCCGGATCGAGTAGATGCGCCGCCCCTTCTTGACGTTCTCCAAGAGGCGGTGCTCCTCGTACTCGGTCATCGAGCCCAGTACGCGTTCGGGGATGTTGAGGGCGGCCAGGGGGGAGTCCTTGGCGGCCTTGGGTTTGTTGGTGAGGCAGTCGTTGATGCGCTCCATGGCGCCGGTGAGGTCGACCGGCTCGCCGCCACCCTGGCCGGCGTTTCTCACCAGGGCGGTCAGAAGCTCGGTGGATTCGAAGAGGGCGCTTACCACCCCCTGGTCGAGCTCCACCTTGCCGAGCCTCAGAGCGTCGAGGAGGTTTTCCAGATGATGGCCGAGCTCGGCGATCTCGGTCAGCCCGAACATGCCGGCGAGCCCCTTCAGCGAGTGGGCGGCGCGGAAGACGGAGTTGACCAGGTCGGGGTTGCACTCCCCGCCGTCGGCGCAATCGCTCAATGCCACCAGGTCCAGGCTGAGCTGGTCCAGGATCTCCTCGGCCTCGGCCAGGAAGTCCTTGACCGCTTTTGCTATGTTCTCCTCAGCGCTCATGACTACCTCATCGCAGTAGAATCGGCCCCGACCTTAGGGTTCGAGGTATTTGGAGATGAGCTCCTGCAGCTTCGCCGGATCGAACGGCTTCACCAGGTACTCGTTGGCGCCCAGGGCGCGCCCCTTTTCGAGATCCTTGTCGCCGCTCTCGGTGGAGACGATGAAGAGCGGGATCGAGGCGTAGTTGGGGTTGTTCCGCACGTAGCTGATCAGTTCCAGGCCGTTTATGTCCGGCATGTTGATGTCGGTGATGATCAGGTCCACCTTCTCGCGCGGCAAAAGGCGCAGCGCCTCGAATCCGCTGGCGGCCTCGACGATGGAGTACTTCTCGAGCTCGTCGATGGTGGAGACCAGCATGGAGCGCATGGTGTTGGAATCTTCGGCAATCAGTATCCTTTTCACGTCAATTCTCCCCCCGGCCCTGGTCCTGCAGCCTCCGCTGCAAAAGGGCCTTCTCCATTGCTATGCCGGCCTGGCTGAGGAATATCTCCAGCGACTCGGTATCGCCGATGGCTTTTTGTTCGGGGAGGTTATCGCCGTAGAGGATGGCGACCACCTTCCCTTCGCTTACTATCGGCCCCAGGAAGACCTCCTGGGGACGTTCCTCCCCGAGCTGCTCGAGGAAGAAGCGGTTCCAGACCGAGTCCTCGATGGTCCCCTTGATGGGGAACTTGGCCTCCAGCACGGTGCCGAAGAGCGAGGGCTCCTCCCGGGGGATCCGCAAATTGCGCACCCGGGAGTCGGCGGAGCCGTCCCGGTCGTCGAGGCCGAACTGGCCAAGCCCCTGGATCACGTCCTTCTTGACCAGCATGACCACGGCCCGGTTCACGAACTCGGAGGCGAAGCGGAGCACCAAGAGGATGATCCCTCCGCCCAGCTGCGGGTTGTTCAATTCTTCCAGCATCCCCCTCAGGTGGGAGACGCCGATGCTCTGGTTGATCTGGGGAGCCGGCAGTGCGGGTTCCTCGCCCATCTCGAGCCTCAGCTCGTCGCCGATGTTGATCCGGCTGTCGGTCCCGCCGGCCGAAGGCGAAGCGGCCAGGGAGGCGACGAGGTGCGGCACGAAGCCTCCCGCCGCCTGGGCGATCTCCCCCTGCCCCGGCTTGACCAGGATGGGTACCCCCAGGCCGCGGCAGCGCTTTTGCCCCTCTTCGTTGGGGAAGTCGGTGACCGCCAAAACGGAGAGTTCGGGGAAGTTGGCCTTGAGAAGCTCGAGGAGTTCCAGGCCGCCGACGATGCCGGTGCCGTCCATCCGCGGCATGACGAGGTCGACCACCACCGCCGGACGCTCGCCGTCGCGGTAGAGGGTGTCGACCCGGATCAGGGCGTCCTCGCTGCGGCCGACCGGGTAGACCCGGTACCCCTGGCGGCCCAGAAGCGGGGCGAGCGCCTCCAGGGTGCCGGGATCGTCGTCCACCAGCACGAGCGGCTCCCCACCTTGCGCGAACGCGGCGGCGGGCTCCGGCGCCTCTTCCGTCGGGGTGAAATCGAGGGAGCCGCCGCCGGGATGGGCGGCGAAGGGATCCACCACCGCCTCGGCGGCCGCGGGTCGTGCCATCGGCTCGGGAAAGGGGACGTCGATAGGGGGGAGTTTGGGGGTGGCAGCCGCCTTCTCCTCCGGGACGCTCTTCTCCTGCAGGAGATCGAAGGCGAAGTCGACGTTCTCCTCGGATCCTCCCGAAACGTCCTCTTCACCCTCCCCCGACTCCTCGCGGTGGCGCTGCTCGTCGATGATGCGGGACCCCTCCATCGCCAGGTACTGGGGGTTGAGGCCCTGCTTCAACATGAACTGCAAGGTGTCGACCGCGGCGTCGCGCTCGGCAACCTCCTGCAGCTCGAACTCGAAAGTCCCCTCGGCCCACGCGAAAAGGGAGTAGACCACGTTCTCGATCTGCTCCCTGACCACCGCCTCAATGGCGTCGTGGGGAATCCCGAAGCGGTCGATCAGCAGGACCCCCAAAAGCTGGGTAAACCCCTCCTCGGCCTGGATGCTCAAGGCGCGCTTCAAGGTGGGGAGGTCGATGACCCCTTTCTGGATCAGCGCCTCGCCGAGGTTCTGCTGAAACGTAGTGGAGATGGCGCGGATGACCTGCCCGTTGCGGAAGATGACCCGTGCCTCCCGTCCACGGCTTTGGAGGGAGAGCACGCCCGACCTTCTGCTCAGGCTGACGATCTGCAGGATCTCGCCGAGCCCCAGGTCTTCCAGATTACCGACGAGACTCATGGTTGCTGCTCTCTCATGTGGATGGTAGGTCTAAAATTCTCATCATACTAACTTATCGTATCCGCTAAGTAAAGAATGATTTAGGACTCTTTCTTGTCCCTGCCGCGGAAAATAAGTTTCAGCGGAGTGCCGGTAAATCCGAACGCTTCGCGAAACCGGTTCATGATGTAGCGCTCATAGGAGAAGTGGATTCCCTCCGGCTGATTGGTGAAGATCACGAAGGAGGGGGGCTTGGTCCCGACCTGGGTGGCGAAGTAGAATTTAACCCTTCTTCCCTGGGAAAGCGGCGCGTGGTTCTCCTCGGTCGCCTTGGAGAAGACACGGTTGAGTTCGGCGGTGGAGACCCTTTTGGCGTACTGCGCCATGACCAGGTCGACCTCGGGGATGATCTTCCCGGTCCTTTGCCCGGAGGTGGCCGAGATGAACAGGATGGGGGCGAAGGGGAGGTACTTGAAGTTTCTGCGGATCTCCTCCACGAATTTCCCCATCGAGGCGTTGTCCTTGGTGAGGGTGTCCCACTTGTTGACCACGAAGATGCAGGCGCGCCCCGCCTCGTAGGCGTAGCCGGCGATCTTGGAGTCCTGCTCGGTGACCCCGTCCTCGGCGGAGAGCACGATGAGCACCACGTCGGCCCGCTCGATGGAGCGCAAGGCGTCCATGACCGAGTACTTCTCGATCTTCTGCACCGTCTTTCCCTTGCGGCGGATGCCGGCGGTGTCGATCAAGAGGTACGGCTTCTTGTTGACGGTGAAGCGGGTGTCGACCGAGTCGCGGGTGGTTCCCGCGGTGGGGTTGGCGACCACGCGCTCGTAGCCGACCAGGCGGTTGACCAGGGTGGACTTGCCGACGTTGGGGCGTCCCACCACGGCGATCCTGGTGATCTCCTCGTCGGCCGCTTTGCCGGTGTCCTGGGGAAGCGCCGCGATGACGTCGTCCATGAGGTCGCCCACGCCGCGGTTGTGCTCGGCGGAGATGGTGTAGATCTGGTCGATGCCCAGCGAGTAGAAGTCGCCGGCAGCGGCCTCCTGGCGGTCACCGTCCACCTTGTTGATGATGTAGAAGACCGGCTTGTCGATCCGCCTGAGCATCTCCACCACGTCGCTGTCGGCCGGGGTGAGGCCGTCGCGGGCGTCCATCACGAAGAGGATCAGGTCCGCCTCGTCCATGGCGAAGCGGGACTGCTCGCGCATCTGCTGGAGCATGCGGTCGTTGGTCTCGGGCTCGAAGCCGCCGGTGTCCACCAGGATGAAGGGGACGTCGAAGCGGTTCACCTCCGCGTAGTTGCGGTCCCGGGTGACCCCCGGCATGTCGTCGACCATCGCCTTGCGGCGCCCGACCAGACGGTTGAAAAGGGTGGACTTCCCCACGTTGGGGCGCCCGACGATGGCAATGATTGGTTTCATAGTTCCTACTCGTAATGCGACACTTCTAAAAGCTAAAAGGGCAACATTTTCTTTCTTAAGATTGCAGACAGTAACCTGCATGTTTAACATTTTGTGCGACAATAAGCAAGATAAGTCGCGCAATTACAGTGACCGGTTAGCTGCACCTAATTATCACACATCTAATGACTGTCCTCTCCTCAGCGAATGTCTCCCTCCCCCTTAAAGGAAGGGTCTGGGTGAGGATGGGATGAACGCAGGTACTTCCGGCGAAAGTGCGGGAGACACGCGGGAGAGCGAGGAGGCTGGCTGTGGAACGGGAACTACGGGGGAGCGCCCGAGGTGGGGACGAGGCACCGGTCCTTATCGGGGTCATCTCCGACACGCACGGGCTCTTGAGGCCGGAGGCGGTGGAGGCGCTGGCCGGGGTTGAGCTGATCATCCATGCCGGGGACATCGGGAAAGAGGAGGTCATCGACGAGCTGCGGGAGCTGGCCCGGGTGGTGGCGGTGCGCGGCAACGTCGATCGCGATGGGTGGGCAGCCAACCTCCCATTCGTGGAGAGAATGACGGTCCGAGGGGTTTCCCTGCTGATGATCCACAACCGGAAGGAGCTAAACGTGCGGGCGCCCGGCGAGCGCCCCCGGGTGATCGTCTACGGCCACACGCACAAGCCGTTGATCGATGAGAAGGACGGCGTGCTCTACCTCAACCCCGGCAGCGCCGGGAAACGGAGGTTCGACCTCCCGGTGACGGTGGCCCGGTTGATGATCGAAGGAGGGCAAGTGACGGCGGAGATCGTCGAGCTGGAGAGGAGGTGAACTTTCCCTCACCCCTGCCCCTCTCCCGGAGGGCGAGGGGATATGGTTAGTGATGCCCTCTCCCGGAGGGCGAGGGTGGCCGAAGGCCGGGTGAGGGAGTTTTTGAAGTCCTACCTGCTACGTCCCGTGTACCCGCCCCCTTCGGCGGCAACGAGCTCCAGGTGGTTGGCGATGCAGGGGATGTCGTCTTCGGCGTGGTGGGTGACGTAGAGAAGTTGGGTCTTGCCGGTACTCCCCAGGTGGTCGATCAGCTTCAGCACCATTTCACGGTTGACGTCGTCGAGCCCCTGGCACGGCTCGTCCAGGATCAGGAGGTCCGGCTGCTTGACCATGGCGCGGGCCAAAAGGACCAGGCGCTGCTCCCCGTAGGAGAGGTTCCGGAAGGGCGCCTCGGCCAGCTCCTCGAGCCGGAGCATCTTGAGCCAGTCGAGGGCGATCTCCTGCTGCTTCTTGGTATAGTCGCCATAGACGCCGATGGAGTCGAAGAATCCGGAAATCACCGCCACCCTGACGGGCACCCCGACCCGGTAGTCCTGCTGCAGGGCCGTGGAAACCAGGCCGAGACGCTTCTTGATGTCCCAGACACTCTCCCCCGACCCTTTCCGTATGCCGAAGAGCGTGATGTCGTTGGCGAAGGCCTGCGGGTGGTCGCCGCTCACCATGGCGAGGAGGGTCGATTTTCCCGCCCCGTTGGGTCCTGAGATCTTCCAGTGCTCCCCCGGCTTGACCGACCAGTCCAGGCCGCTCAAAATCGCCTTCTCCCCGTAGCGGACCTTCACCCCTTTCATCTCGATGAGCGGCTGCCCGGCGGGAAGCGGCGGGTTGACCGTGGCCGCATCGACCTCCGGGAGCTCGGGGGGAAGCGTGTAGTGGAAGGCGTGGAGCCTTCTCAGCGCCTCCGAGGCGATCATCTCCTCCTTGGCTCCGGTCATGATGATCCGCCGGTTCTTGATATAGGCGACGTGGGTGATCTCGGGGAGGAGCTCGGAGAAGCGGTTCAAGAGGAGCACCACCCGGATGCCGCTGTCCACGCAGCCGGAGATCACCTTCTTGAGCGCCGCGCAGGAGGCGGCGTCGAGGCCATCGAACGGCTCGTCCAGCACCAGGATCTCCGGGTCCTGCATGAGGGCCTTGCAGATGACGATCTTCCGCATCTCGCCGGTGGAGAGGTACTTGATGCCTCGGTCGAGGATGCCGGTAAAATTCAGCACGCGGGACAGGTCGTTGAGCTTTCTCCCCCCGGTCGGCTCCCCTTCCAGGATGAAGTCGCGAACGAGAGTCCCCTCGTCGATGTAATCGAGGAAGTCCGAGTCGTCGTTGTACCTTTCGATCTCGAGGATCTCGTTGACCCGCTCGAAGGAAACGTAGCCGGTGCGCTGCGGGAGGCGGCAGGTGCCGGAGACCACCGGCAGGCGGTTACCGAGAAGCTTCCCCAGCGCCGACTTCCCGGAGCCGTTGGCCCCTACGATCCCCCACTGCTCGCCCGGTCCCATGGCGAGAGTGATCCCTTCCAGCCTGATGTCATCCTTGATGACTGCCGTTACCTGGTCGAGTAGAACTTCGGACAAACCTCTTCTCCTTGCGTGGTGATGCCGGGGCGAAAGCTACCCCAGCTTGCGGGCGAAAAAGCCGGTCATGCCAGCCGCCTCGACACGCTCTGCTATTTCGCCAGCATCGGTACTGTCGAGGGACCTCTCCCTCTGGTGACCGAAGAGCGCCCACCCCGAGAAGGTGTAGGTCTCGTCAAACCCACCGGACGCCCCCCTGTGCTCCAGTCCCCAGGCAATGCCGTCTCCGCAGGCCAGGACCGTGGGGAGGGCGACAGGATCAAGTCCCCAGGCCAGCCGCGCCGCATTGTGTCCGGCCAGCGTCCCGGTGAGGATGGCCTCGCTCTGGCCGTGAAGAAATCCGGCCCTGTCGCCGGCGCAGCAGACATTGGAGAGCCCGGCTACCCGCAAGGCGTGGTCACACGGGAGCATGTCCACCCTTTCGTCGACGCCTGCCAAGGCGGCGACCCCCAAAGGCGCGCCGAAGGTGGGGCAGCGGTTGATGCACCTGGCGCAGTCCATACCGAGAGTGGGGCAGTTGCCGTCAGGACCGGCGGTGCCTGAGGCGTCCACGAAGGCATCGGCCGCCGCTTCAATCCGCTTCGGTCCTCCTGAAAGGGTAGCCGTGATGCCGGTGATCCTCCGCTGTTTGACCTCCGCCGCAACCACACGGGCCTGAAGATGCACCACGACTCCCGCCAGGAGCAGAGAGCGCCTCACCGCAGGCTCAACGGTGGCGAGGTCATGGCCGGGGAGCTCGGCCTGGCAATGACGGTCGATCACCTGGAAGAGCGCTCCGCCTCCCATGGCAATCAACTCCTCGGCCACCGCAAACCGGCCGTTCTCCCGGACGCCACCGTCCACGACCCCGGTCCCGAGCAGCAGGTCGGTCCGCTCGAAGAGACGAACGTCGCACCCCGCCTGCCGGGCCGCCAGGGCCGCCGCCGTACCGGCCCATCCGCCGCCGACGATAACCACTTTTTTGGACATGCATTCTCCTGGGACGGGTGAAAGCAGGGAGGTAACTTTCGAGGACCTGGGCGGGTCTTGGCTTCGAAGGGGGGGATCTCGTGAGTCTCACTGCTAACTGCTTGAAATTACAGAGTAGGTAATCGACTATAGATTAATGCAAAGGGCAAAGTCAAGTTAGAAACCGCTCGTTCACTTCATCCAGTAGACGAGTCCATTCAGGGCAATGGCGTAGACGCGAGAAGGTTTTGGGCCGACAAAGGCTTTGCCGTTGACAAAAACGGTGGGGGTACCGAAGAAATTGGTCTTCAGCGCCTCTTCCGCCTGGCTGTCCACCCCATCCCGGGTGGCAGGGGAATCGAGGCAGCGGCTGATCTCTCCCCAGTCGAGGCCGAGCTTCTCAGTGATGGCCCGGGCACCCTCCAGGGTATCGAGGGTGGGGAGCTGCGCGGTGAAGAGCGTCTCGTTCAGCTTCCAGTACCGGTCCGGGTCGTGCTGATAGACACAGTAACCCAGCCGGGTCATCAGGTTGGTCTTCACTTTGACCGGGTAGTCGATGAAGGTGAAGCTGGCGCCGTTCCTGTTCGCCAGCTCTTTCAACGAGTCGTAGACCCGCCGGGTGTAGGCGCACCCGTAACAGCCGATGACGACGATGCGCCCCTTCCCTTTACCTTTGATGGTCGGGAAACTGCGAAGATCGACCTCCTTGAGGGTGAGATCCTCGACCGTTGTCGGCTTTTCCCGGCACCCCGCGTCCACAGCCGATACCTTGCTGTTTTCTCCGGAGGGATCGAGCAGGCAGAAGCTCGTCTCGTTCAGCCCGCTGCAACTCCCCGTGACATAGAAGAGATAGAGCCCGCGAACGGCGTAGACACTGCTCGCCGTGACGATCAGGAACATCACCCACGCGATCGGTTCGAAGTTGCGGTTGAGCAGGCGCGCCGCGGTTTCCGAGCGGTTGATGACGCTCCCGAGGATGCGGCTCTTGATCTTTTCGTCGAACCCGGTCGTGCAGGGCCTGAAGGTCACCCGCCGGAAGACGCACCCCCAGGCCTCCCTGGCCAACTCACGGCTCCCCGCGCTGAAGATGCCGAAGATGGCCAGAATTATGAAGGCGACGATGCAGAACATGGCTAGAGCACCCGATCGATCTTCCGCAGGCTGTTGAGGAAGATGTCGGCCTCTTCGATGGTGTTGTAAAAGTAGACGGATGCACGGAGGGAACCGGGGAGCCCGTGGGCGTTGAACCAGGAGTGGACGCAGTGCTGGCCGGAACGGACCATGACGCCGGCCATCTGGTCTAGCATCAGGGCGATCCGGTGCGGGTCGCCCCCTTCTACGGCGAGGGAGAGGATCCCCCCGCGCTTTTCGGGATCGGCGGGGCCGAGGATGCGGAACCTTTTGAGGCCCTCGAGGCCGGCGGTCAAGTGGCTGTTGAGGAGGAGGTCCTGGCGCTGGATGTTCTTGAAGCCGATCTCCTCCAGGTACTCGATGGCGGCGCCGAGACCGATGACCCCGGCATAGTCGGCGAGACCGGCCTCGAACTTTTCGGGCGGCGGCAGGAATTCGCAGCCGTCATAGCTCGACGAGGAGACCGTACCGCCGCCGACCATGAAGGGCGGCATCTCCTCCAGGAGCTTATATTTCCCGTAGAGAACGCCCGTTCCGGAGGGGCCGAGCAACTTGTGGCCGGAGAAGGCTACGAAATCGACGTCGAGGGATTTGACGTCCAGACGCTGATGGGGAGCGGTCTGGGCGGCGTCGAGGAGAACGAGGGAGCCGTTGGCGCGGGCTTTGCGGATGATATCGGCCGCGGGGATAGTGACACCGTCGAGGTTGGAGGAACACCCGAGCGCCACCAGCTTGACCCGTTCGTCCAGCAGCGTGGAGAGGCGGTCGAGGTCGAAGGTGTTGTCCTCGCGGGAGCGGGTGAACCTGATCTCGATGCCGCGCCTCTTGGCGAGCATCTGCCAGGGGAGGAGGTTTGAGTTGTGTTCCTTGTCGCCGATAAGGACGACGTCCCCTTTGCCCAGGGGGAGGGAATTGGCGACCAGGTTGATCCCTTCGGTGGTGTTGCGGGTGAAGATGATCTCCTCTTTGCGGGAGGCGTTGAGGAAACGAGCGACCGACGCGCGGGCGGCCTCGTACTGGCGGGCGACCTCGTTGGCGAGGCGGTGCATGCTGCGGCCGCCGCAGGCCGAGGTCTCCCGGTAGTACCGGTCCATGACCTCGATGACCTTGGCCGGGCGCAGCGTCTGGCAAGCGTTGTCGAGATAGACGACGGGGCGCTGGCCCTTCTTCGCCTGAAGCATGGGAAAGTCCTGCCGAATGGCTTCGAGGTCCATGGCCGATCCTTTCGTACTTCATGTTCGGATGCAGTACGATTAACTTTCCCACACGGTCTATGCCGCGTCAAATGAGGAAGTGAGTTCTCGGGGGCTAATGGCGCCTTCCCGCAGTTGCCGCGGTGCCGATGCCACCCCTTCAACGGGAGGGACTGGTGAGGATGGGGAGTGGCCTACTCTGCGTAGGCCAGTCCCAGCTGGCGCTCGCGCAGGCGCTTGACCGACAGCGGCAGCACCACCGCGCCGAAGATCAACGCGCAGCCGAACAATTCGCCGGGGGAGAGCCGTTCGCCCAGGATCAGCATCCCGCCCACCATGCTCCAGACGGGATCAAGGGTATAGATGAGCCCCGCCTTGGTGGGGGTGGTGAAGCGCTGGTAGGTATTCATGAGGGTGAAGGCGACTACCGTCGGGAAGATGGCGCAATAGACGAGACTGCCACCGGAGGCTGCCGTGATGGCGAAAGGTTCCGCCGGCAGGATGGCGTACAGGATTCCTCCGACCGCCGCCACGGTGGCGAACTGCACCAGGCTGACGAGGTAGATGTCCTCGTCGGTCAGAAGCTTGGAGACGGAGATGATGTGGAAGGCGATGAAGAAGGCGCAGAGGGTGGAAATCACGTCTCCCCGGTTGAATCCTTCCAGCCCGCCATAGGCGAGTTGCCAGAGGCCGGCCATGGCCATGAAGAGCCCGGCCACCGTCCACCGGTCCATCTTCTCACGCCAGAAAAGGAAGCAGCACAAGGGGTTGATAAGGACGAATAGGTTGTTGAGAAACCCGGCCCGCGACGCCGAAGTGCCGCTGACACCCAGTACGAAGGAGACATTGGTGGCGGCCAGCGCAAAGCCGACCAGCACACCGCTTTTCATCGTGGCCAGGTTCAGCTTCCTCAGGCGCGGAAGGCAGACAAGCGCCATGACGAGAGCGGCAATGGTAAAGCGGAAAAAAAGGAAGGTCACCGGGGGGATGTCACGAAAGCCGATCTTGTTGAAGACGAAGCTCCCACCCCAGAAAAAGGTGGATAGCACCAGTCCGAAGGTGGCTTTGGATGAACCGATCTGATTACTGTCTGTGAGCATTGCCTATTAAAAGCAGCCCCGCCGTCATAAGTCAACCCCATTCCCTCACTAGATACAATGTCCAAAGTGAAGTTAATCCCCTCGCCCCTTTAGGGGAGAGGGTGCCCGAAAGGCGGGTGAGGGAGGTTTTACTCTCCCCCCAAGCCACGAGCAACCAGCAACGCAGGCTCCGTAGCTGCACGGACCTCCTCCACAGACAATCCGGGTGCCACCTCCTGCAAGACCAGCCCATCCCGAGTGACGTCTATGACGGCACGATCCGTGATGATCCTATTCACCACCCGCTTCCCGGTGAGCGGGAGCGAACACCGGTTGACGATCTTCGGGCGCCCCTCCTTGTCCAGATGGTCCATGAGGATCACGACCCGCTTGGCCCCGTGCACGAGGTCCATCGCGCCCCCCATCCCCTTCACCATTTTCCCGGGGATTACCCAGTTGGCCAGATCCCCCTCCGCCGAGACCTCCATGCCCCCCAGGATCGCAAGGTCGATATGCCCTCCGCGGATCATGGCGAAGGACTCGGCACTATCGAAGAGGGCTGCGCCGGGGATCATGGTGATGGTCTCCTTGCCGGCGTTGACGAGATCGGCGTCCACCTCCTCCTCGCGCGGGCAGGGGCCGATCCCGAGCAGACCGTTCTCCGATTGGAGCACCACCCGCTTTCCCTTCGGGAGGCAATTGGCGATAAGGGTGGGGATCCCGATGCCGAGGTTGACGTAGAAGCCATCTTCGATCTCCTGTGCCGCCCGCCGCGCAATCTCTTCCCGTGTCCAGGTCATATCTCGGCTCCCTTGGAGACCATCCGCTTCTCGATCCTCTTCTCGTAGCGAGGGCCCTGCACGATACGCTGCACGTAGATGCTCGGGGTATGGATCTCTTCCGGCACCAGATCCCCGATCTCCGCGAGGATCTCGACTTCGGCAATGGTGACCTTGCCGGCGGCGGCCATCATCGGATTGAAGTTCCTGGCCGTGCGCCGGTACTGGAGGTTGCCCAGCCCGTCCCCGCGCCACGCCTTCACGAGGGCGAAGTCGGCCCGCATCCCACGCTCGAGCAGGTACTCCTTCCCTTCGAAGACCCGGGTCTCCCTCCCTTCACCGATGGGGGTTCCCACCCCGGCCGGGGTGTAGAATGCCGGGATTCCCGCCCCACCCGCGCGGATCCGTTCCGCCAGCGTCCCCTGCGGGACCAGCTCCACCTCCAGTTCTCCCGAGAGGTACTGCTCCTCGAACTGGCGGTTCTCGCCAACGTAAGAGGCCACCATCCGCCGGATCTGCCGGTTGGCAAGCAGCAGGCCGAGCCCCCAATCCTCGACGCCGCAGTTGTTGGAGATTAACGTGAGGTCCTTGACCCCGAGCTCCCTCACCCCGAGGATCAGGTTCTCCGGAATGCCTACCAGTCCGAAGCCGCCTACCATGATGGTGGCCCCGTCAGTTATGCCGGCCAAAGCCTCGGGAATCGACGCACAGATCATGGCCATTCCTCCAGATGTCCCCTCCCCCCGCGAGGGGGAACAACAGTAGGGTGGGCACCACGTGCCCACGCGACTCCGACGCAACGTAGCCTCCCCTTCAAGAGGAGGGACAGGGTGAGGATGGGGTAAAAGAACCGCTCCTTAAGGGAACAGTTAAATACTATCGTGCACATCCGTGGAGTCATTAGCCCTGCCAACAAAAAACGGCACCGTGTGAGGGTGCCGTCAGCTCGTTCAGCATGGCGGGAAGCGAATTCAGGGGAGACGCCAGTCGATAGGGACGCCCCCGTGCCGGACGAGGTAATCGTTAGCCTTAGAGAAGTGACGGCATCCGAGGAAGCCGCGGTGGGCCGAGAGCGGGGACGGATGCGGAGCCTGCAGGACCAGGTGCCGGTCGCGGTCGATGACGGCGCCCTTTTTCTGGGCATAGGCCCCCCAGAGCATGAAGACCACGTGCTCACGCTGCTCATTCAGGACCTCGATCGCCCGGTCGGTGAACTGCTCCCATCCCTTCCCCTGGTGAGAGGCGGCCCGGTGAGCCTCGACGGTGAGGACACTGTTGAGCAGCAGCACTCCCTGCCGGGCCCAGCTCTCCAGGTTTCCGTGGCGAAAATCCTCGGGCTTGAGCCCCAGGTCGGCCTGCAGCTCCTTGAAGATGTTGATGAGCGACGGTGGGGAATCCACCCCGGCCGGGACGGAAAAACAGAGACCGTGCGCCTGCCCCGGGCCGTGGTAGGGATCCTGCCCGAGGATCACCACCTTCACTTCATCGAGCGGGGTCGTGTTGAAGGCGTTGAAGTACTGGCTCCCCTTCGGAAAGATGGTCTTCCGGCCGGCGATCTCCTTGCGCAGGAAATCCTTCAGGGCCGCCATGTAAGGCTTGCCGAACTCCCCGACCAGATGCTGCTTCCAGCTTTGTTCCAGTTGAACCTGTACTTCAGTAGTCATCACGCAGTCCCCGAAATGGTCTTGATGCGGAAAAATAGCACATCGACTTTGCCACCTCCAAGGTCTTTTTCATCTCCGGCAGGACGGTGAAATGCCGGGCATGCTGCCGCCATTTTAAGCAGCTGACCGGGCAGCTTAGGGCAGAACGCCCAGGAAATACTATCCCTTTTTTACTGGCCGATTTTATGCAAAGCTGAGGACAGGTCGCGAAACGGCCATCCGGGAGCAATCAGCCGACCGGAAGAGGGGAACCGGTGGCGGGAGGCACGCAGCGCCGGAAGTGGCAGGTGCCGGCGAAGGAGCGAGGTAATGGTGAAAAGGATTCCCGGAGGGACCACCGTGTCCGTCCATTACATCGGAACCCTCGACAACGGCAGGATCTTCCACTCCACCCCTGACGACGAACCGCTCGTCTTTACCCTCGGATGCGGAGAGATCTTTCCCGCGCTGGAGGCCGAGATCGCTGGGATGGAAGTCGGCGAGGTGCGTAACGTAGTCATTCCCTCGGCGGAAGCCTATGGGCCGCGCCTGGACGCCAACATCCTCACGCTGGCACGGAGTGCTTTTCCGGCAGGGCGGGAAATCAAGGCAGGACAGAAACTGGCCATCGAGTTCGGCGGGAACAACGCGCGTACCATGATGGTCACCGAGGTGACCGAAGGTGCGGTAACTCTCGATGGAAATCACCCGCTGGCCGGCCTGGACCTCACCTTCGCGATCAAGCTGCACGGCATCCATTGACAGTGAATTCGAACACTGGCAGAATGCGTTTTTTGTTGCAGAGGCTCACCTTGCAGAGTATTAGGTTGTACTAATCACCACCGCCCCGACGCTTAATCGGGGCTGATCATCGTAATGAAGTGAGGAGCACCATGGATACCTATACCATCGACATTGAAATCGAACACTACTACGGCGACCGCATGGCCACATCCAACCGCGAGGCCTGCCGCAGGCTGTACCTCCGCGCCGTCAGCCGTTTTAACGGCCCCGACCTCGACCACTACCTCGACGTCATCCGCGGGCATGCCGCTGTCTATGCATCCCTCAGCAAGGCAATGCAGTCCCCGATGAAGCACGTGGAGATGCCGCTGTTTCTTTCCAGCCTCGTGCTTTTCATCGCCAGCATCGTGACCGCCATCAACGGCGAAGCCACCCCGTTGGTCGCTGCCGGGATGTCCGGCGCCGCCGTCGGCATGCTCAACTGCATCCGGAAGCTCGCCGGTTACTGGCAGGAATACTCGGTGCGTGAGGCGGTATTCGTCGAGCTAGCGGAAAACGCGGAACACCTCCAGCACTAGTAGCCGTCACTACCAATTGGTAACGAGGGGGCCGGTCAACCGATCGGCCCTCTTCCATTCTCCGCTTCCCGCGCCACCGCTTTTATCCTTATCCATGCCAACCATTCTCAGTCCTCCCGCTCCCGCTCCAGCCGCTCCCACTTATTTCCGCTTCTAGCATTCTCATCCCTCTCCGTGCCAGCCATGCTCATCCCTCCCCCTGAACCGGCGCGATCACCTCATGGATTCGCTCCTCACTACTTCGTTGAACTTTGCCGCTCTTCTTTGCTGCTGTCTCTCAAGGTGAATTGAATGGGGAGAGGTTGACACTGAAGGATCTCGTGCTTAGGTTACAGTAAATCCTCCTAAATCTTCCCAGGAGCACAATCATGAGCGCACAAGATACTGAAACGGTTGTCGAGGCCGAAGTAAACGGCCACCCTGAAGGGGAATCCGGCGGTCTGGTTCTGGCCTCCGAGGTGCTTCCCCCTTCCCTTCCCATCATTCCGCTGCGTCCCCGGCCGGCGTTTCCTAACCTGCTGGTTCCGATGGTCCTTACCGACCCGCACGAGATCCAGGCGGCCAAGATTGCCATGGAATCCTCCTCCCACGCCATCGGCCTGGTGCTGGCGAAAGAGTACGATCACCATGATGCCCCGGACAATCTCCACCCGGTGGGGGTCGCCGGCAAGATCGTCCGGGTCATGCATTCCGACGAGAACTCACTGCAGTTCCTGGTCAACACCCTCCAACGCTTCACCATTGAAGAGGTCACCCAGACCGGCGGCGTATTGTTCGGCAAGGTGCAGTACCTCTTCGACACCGAGCTCTCGGTGAATCCCGAGCTGAAGGCCTATTCGATGGCGGTAGTCAGCACGCTCAAGGAACTGGTGCAGATCAACCCGCTCTACTCTGAAGAGATCAAGCTCTTCCTCGGCCGCTCCAGCCTGGACGATCCCGGAAGGCTGGCCGATTTCGCCGCCAACCTCACCTCTGCCGACGGCAAGGAACTCCAGCAGGTCCTGGAGAGCTTCGATGTCCGCAAGCGCATCGACCTGGTGCTGGTCCTTTTGAAGAAGGAGCTGGAGGTCTCCCGTCTGCAGAGCAAGATCTCCAAGCAGATCGAGGAGAAGGTCAGCCAGCAGCAGCGCGAGTTTTTCCTGAGGGAGCAACTGAAGGCGATCAAAAAGGAGCTTGGCCTCGAGAAAGAGGGAAAGACCTCCGAGCTGGAAAAATTCGAGGAGCGTCTCAAGGGGCTGAAACTGAACATCGAGGCCCAGCGGACGGTCGACGACGAGCTGGAGAAATTGAAACTCCTGGAGCCTGCCTCCGCCGAATACCACGTCACGAGAAACTATCTCGACTGGCTCACCATCCTGCCGTGGGGTAAATTCAGCAAGGACTCCTACAACCTCGACCGGGCCCGCCGCATCCTCGACCGCGACCACCACGGCCTGGCCGACGTCAAAGACCGCATCCTCGAGTTCATCTCGGTCGGGAAGATGAAGGGGGATATCTCCGGCTCCATCATCTGCCTGGTCGGCCCTCCGGGCGTAGGCAAGACATCCATCGGCAAGAGCATCGCCGACGCACTCGGCCGCACCTTCTACCGCTTCTCGCTGGGAGGAATGCGGGACGAGGCCGAGATCAAGGGGCACCGCCGCACCTACATCGGCGCCATGCCGGGCAAGTTCATCCAGGCCATGAAGAGCGCGGGGAGCGCCAACCCCGTCCTCATGCTGGACGAGATCGACAAGATCGGCGCCAGCTACCAGGGGGATCCCGCCTCGGCACTGCTCGAGGTTCTCGATCCGGAGCAGAACTCCTCCTTCCGGGACCATTACCTGGACGTTCCCTTCGACCTCTCCAACGTCCTCTTCATCGCCACCGCCAACCAGTTGGACACCATCCCCGGCCCGCTATTGGACCGCATGGAGGTGATCCGTCTCTCCGGCTACGTGCTCGAAGAGAAGATGGAGATCGCAAAGAAGTACCTGATTCCCAAGGCGCTCAAGAACGCCGGGCTCAAGGCCGGGCAGGTGAGCATCAGGAAGGCGGCCCTGGCAACCCTCATCGATGGCTGGGCCCGGGAGGCGGGGGTCCGCACCCTGGAAAACCGAATCAAGAAGCTGATGCGCAAGGCGGCCAGGGAATTCGCCACCGGGAGAATGGCGCCCGTGGTGATCGGACCCAACGACCTGGCCAACTACCTCGGGCAACCGGTATTCACCACCGAGGAGGTTTTCGAGCATGTACCCGGCGTGGTCACCGGACTCGCCTGGACCAGCATGGGAGGCGCGACGCTGCCGATCGAGGCAGCCGCCATGCCGAGCAAGAGCAAGGGGTTCAAACAGACCGGGCAGCTTGGCAACGTCATGATCGAGAGCTCCGAGATCGCCTACTCATATGTCATGGCCCATCTCACCGAGTATGGGGCCCCCGAGGATTATTTCGACACCCACTTCGTCCATCTCCACGTCCCGGCCGGTGCCACCCCGAAGGACGGCCCCTCGGCAGGTGTCACCATGGCTACCGCCCTGATCTCCATGATGCGCGGGAAAGCCGTCAGGCCCAAGCTCGGGATGACCGGGGAGCTCACGTTGACCGGCCGGGTGCTCCCGATCGGCGGAGTGAAGGAGAAGACCATCGCCGCCCGTCGTGCCGGCCTCAGAGCGTTGATCTTCCCGGAAGCCAACCGTAAGGACTTCGCCGAACTGGACGACTATCTGAAGGAGGGGCTCGAGGTGCACTTCGCCGAGGAGTACCGGGATGTCTACGAAGTGGCATTCGGCGAGAAGAACTTGCCGGCGTTAAGGCCGAAGAAGGAGTTGGTGAAGAGGTAGAAAAACAAAAGCCCCGCCGGGAGGTGTCCTGGTGGGGCTTTTTATCTGGCAGTTGGTGCACAAAGCAAAAGCCCCGCGCTGGATAACCAGGCGGGGCTTTCTATTAAATTCCCTGCGGCGACCTACTCTCCCACACCGTTACCAGTGCAGTACCATCGGCCCTGAGAGGCTTAACTTCCGTGTTCGGGATGGGAAC
>NZ_BLXW01000032.1:0-57965 GCF_054784495.1 Geomonas sp. Red276 | reverse complement strand
GACCCGTGCGAAACCATGTGAGACAGTAACCAACACCCAGCGGCGCACCCCTCAGGGGGTGGCCGACTTCAATCGGAACACCCGGCCGACTTCCGTCGGATTGGGTGGCCGACTTCAGCGGAATGCGCACCTTGACCAATTGCAGATAGCGCAGCCGGTCATCTTCGCTGTGGAAGATATCGAGCGACCGAACCCCTCTCTGCGTCACGTGATGAGGATAGCCGGGTACCACGACCCTGGAAATGCGTGCCATGGAAGCAGATTTTAAAAGATAATTTTAATGTGTCAAGGTTTAATAGGTATTGTGTCCCCGGAATAAGGGGAGGCTTCCGGCGGGGAGGATTGGTGACATGAAAACGGAAAAGCACCTGGACGAAACCAGGTGCCTTTATAGTTTCGCTTACTCCAGGACGGGTTCGCCGCTTGCCTCTTCTTCCCGGTCCCGGGGGAGGAGGAGGTTCAGGAGGATGGCGGCGATGCCGCAGAGGCTTACGCCGTGGAGGTGCTGTCCGGCGACGTTGATGGTCAGCCCGCCGATCCCGAAGACCAGGACCAGGGAGACGATCACCAGGTTGCGCGGCTTTTGCATGTCGATCCGGGCATGGATCAGGGTGTTCAATCCGACGGAGGCGATGGAGCCGAAGAGGAGCATCATGATCCCCCCCATGACCGGCACCGGGATCGACTGCAGGATGGCGTTGAACTTGCCGAAGAAGGCCATCACCACGGCGAAGCCCGCGGCCCAGGTCATGATGACCGGATTGTAGCAGCGGGTGATCATCACCGCGCCGGTTACCTCGGCATAGGTGGTGACCGGGGGACCGCCGATCAGGGCGGCGCAGCAGACGGCCAGCCCGTCTCCCAGCATGGTGCGGTGCAGCCCCGGGCTCTCGGTGTAATCTTTCCCGGTCACCGCGCCGATGGCCACGATGTCCCCCACGTGCTCGATGGCGGGGGCGAGTGCTACCGGGAACATGAAGAGGACCGCCGACCAGTTCCACTGCGGGGTGACGAAATGCGGTACCGCGATCCAGGGGGCGTTGGCGATCTTGGAGAAGTCCACGAGCCCCAGAAAGGCGGAAAGGAGGTACCCCACCGCCACGCCGGAGAGTACCGGGAGGAGCCGGAAGATCCCGCGGGCCCGGGTCGCCACCGCCGCGGTGGTGGCCAGGGAGACTCCCGCTACCAGAAGGGCGGTCTGGTATTCCACCAGCACCGCCTTGCCGTCGCCGGTCTTCCCCATCGCCATGTTGACCGCGACGCCGGCCAGGCCGAGGCCGATGACCATGATGATGGGACCGACCACCACCGGCGGCATGATGCGGTGAATGAAGTCGACCCCGCGCAGGCGGATGGCCAGCGAGAGTACCAGGTAAAGCCACCCGGCGGCGAAGAGTCCCCCCATGGTGGCGGGAAGTCCCCAGGTCTGGGTGCTGTAGATGATCGGCGCGATGAAGGCGAAGGAGGAGCCGAGAAAGATGGGAACGGTGCGCCTGGTTGCAAGCTGGAAGATCAGGGTCCCCATCCCCGCCCCCAAAAGGGCCATGCTCGGGTTGAGCCCGGTCAGGATCGGCACCAGCACCAGTGCCCCGAACGCCACGAATAGTATCTGCGCACCGGATAGCGCCTGGCGCCAGACCGGTTCGTTTGCCTCTGCCATCTGATTGCTCTCTCCCTGCCGGTTACTTGGTTCCGAAAATCTTGTCGCCGGCGTCCCCGAGCCCCGGGAGGATGTACCCGTACTCGTTGAGGCGCTGGTCGATGGCGGCCACGTAGATGTCGATCTCCGGATAGGCGTCGGTGACTCTCTTAATCCCTTCCGGAGCCGCCACCAGGCAGAGGACGCGGATCTGGCGGCACCCTGCCCTCTTCAGCATCTCGATAGTCGCCACCATGGAGCCGCCGGTCGCGAGCATGGGGTCGACGATCAGCGCCAGGCGCTCGTCGAGCTTTCCCACGAACCGCTCGAAATAGGTGCGGGCTTCCAGGGTCTCCTCGTTGCGGGCAAGCCCCACCACGCTCACCTTGGCGTTGGGGATCATGTCCAGCACCCCGTCCAGCATCCCGATACCGGCCCGCAGGATAGGGACCACGGTAACCTTCTTCCCCTTGATCTGCTGAACGGCGACCGGGCTTTTGTCCCATCCCTCGATGGTCTTTTCCTCCAGCGGGAAATCCCTGCTCGCCTCGTAGGCCAGGAGGCAGGCCACCTCGGCGGTCAGTTCGCGGAACTTCTTGGTGCTGATCCCCGCCTCGCGCATGAGCCCGATCTTGTGCTTCACCAGCGGATGATTGATCTCGTGTACGGCCATCGCTCCCCCAGAAAGTTTTGTTGATCTCCGTGTATACCTCAGATCGTGAAGCAACGCAGCAGTTTTGCGATTAATTACCGTCAATCATCTGGTTGGGGAAACCAAACAGGCGAAAACATGGGAAGGAGGGGAGTGGACGGAGTTGGTGGAGACACAATGAAAAAGGGGCCAGCCGTAATGGCTAGCCCCTTGGGATTCTTTGGTTGCGGGGACAGGATTTGAACCTGTGACCTTCGGGTTATGAGCCCGACGAGCTACCAGACTGCTCCACCCCGCGTCATGAGTCACCCTTTCTAGCATAACGTTTCCGGCCACGTCAACATTTTTATTCGCCAAGGGCAAAATTTGATGGTTTGGCCGGGCGTGGCACCATGTAGCAACGTCCCCCCCGCCCTCCGGGGGAGGGGAATATCCAAAATAAAAGCCGTACCCCCAGGAGAAGGGGTACGGCTTTCACTCACAGTGTGCTGCAGGGTCGCCAGGCGGGGCCTGACCGGTTACGGGAAGTTGATGTCGAGCTGGGTGGTGAAGGTGTTCTCGCCGGCCACGGCCTTCTTGTTCCAGATGTCGTAGCCGAAGATCACGGAGACGTTCTTGGCGAAGTTCCAGGAGGCGCCGAAGCTCACCGCGCCGTTGACGTTGTCGCCGCTCATGTAGTCGACGCCAACCCACAGCTTGTCGGAGATCTCTGCCATGGTGCGGTCCCAGGAGACCAGCACGCCGTTGTTGTCCTTCTTCCCGTTCTCGTCGATCAGGGCGCGTGCGCTGCCGTGGTAGCCGCCGGCGGAGATCCTGCCCAGGGAGGGAACGGAGCCGAAGGCCGGCAGCGTCTTGGCGACCAGGCCGTAGAGGAGGTTCTGACCGGAGGCGACGCCCGGGGCGATGGAGGAGCTCAGGGCGGGCCCGAGGTTATACATACCGACGGCGATGGCCGGGGAGTTCTTGAAGAGGGCGTCTTCGGGGGTGCCGATCTTGAAGTTCGCGCTCAGCGGATGGCTGTCGTTGGGATCGGAGTTGGTGCTCACGAAGTCGAAGCCGACTTCACCCTGGAGCTTTTCGAACGGGAGGAAACCCGCCTCGGGACCGATGTCGTAGAAGCCTGCCTGGCGGCCGGTGGGGCCGCGGTCGGTCCTGATGTAGTTGTCGATGCCGAGGTGGAAGGTCCCGAAGGACTGGATGTCGGTGGACGGGATCCAGATCTGGGTCGAGGGAGTCGCCATCGCGACGCCGGTTGCTCCGAGAGTCAGCGCCATTGCCAGTGTGAGAACCTTGGAAAGCTTTTTCATTTCTTACTCCTTTGTAATTTAGTGATAAGTTCAATCAGTACTGCCTGCATCAAAACAGCCTTCACCGGCTGAACTTCCCCCCTTTCAAGACTTTGATTGAAAAGAGACAATCTCTCCATCGGCGGAGAGTTTGCCTGTGACTATCACGCTTCGACCTGTCTCACTGCCTCGTGCTCTCAGATCACTTGACATACCTTAGCAGAAGGTGTGCCAGCGAACCGGCTACCACAAAAACCGTTGGCATTGCTGGAGTTACCGAAGGCGCCGCGACATCGCCGTGGTTAGAAAACCTAAAATAAAGGCAGCCAAGCCTATTCTTTGTGCAGGATGGGGTGCCGATTTCCTTCGGCGAAACAGGGGCTTAGGCAGAATAATTATAATTTTTTTTAATTTGCAAGCAACACCGGCATCGCGTAGATTGGCGCGGGTGGAAAATCTTCGTAAGGACGGGCGGGATCAGTGGCGAGTTGGCAGGTCTTCGAGATGTTTCTGGTGGGGCTTGGGGCGGGGGTAATCGGTGCCATCCTGGGGCTGGGAGGAGGGATCATCATCGTGCCGGCCCTCACCCTCGGGTTCGGCATCGGCGTGCGGGATGCGGTGGCGGCTTCCACCGTTTCGATCATCGCCACCTCGACCGGAGCGGCGGTGGCCTTCTTGCGGGACCGGCTGACCAACACGCGGGTGGCCATCTGGCTGGAAATGGGGACCTCGCTCGGGGCACTCTCCGGGGCGCTCATCGCGGGAATCATCAACCAGCGGATGCTGTTCATCCTTTTCGGGGTCCTCCTCTCCTACTCGGCCTACAACATGTTCAAGGCGAGAAAGCACGAGCTCCCCATCGGAGTCACCCCCGACAATATCTCGGCGAAGCTCAAGCTGCACGGCTCGTACTTCGACAAGGCGATCGGCCACCGGGTGGATTACCAGGTGACCGGGACGGTGCCGGGACTGATCCTCATGTACTTCTCCGGGGCCGCCGCCGGGCTCTTGGGGATCGGGGCGGGAATGTTCAAGGTTCCGGCCATGGACCAGGTGATGAAGATGCCGTTCAAGGCCTCGACGGCCACCTCCAATTTCATGATCGGGGTGACCGCCGCCTCGGGAGCGGTGGTCTACTTCGCCCGGGGCGACGTGAAGCCGTTGATCGCCGGGCCGGTGGTGCTCGGGGTCTTGCTGGGGGCGGTACTGGGGGCGCGGCTCATGGTACGGATGAAGGCTTCCCGGGTGAGGGTCCTCTTCCTTCCGCTGATAATCTACACCGCTATCGAAATGATCTACCGGGGGGTGAAATGGTGGTAAGCGAACACGGGCATGAAGAGGTGAGCCGCCACGAGGCGATCGAGCTGGTGCTGGCGAGGCTGTTGCGGCTGGGGTCGATCATCGCGGCCTTCCTGCTGGCCGGGGGGATTGCCGCCATGGCTATCCACGAGTCTTTCGCCACCAGGCTCATCACCACCGGCCTCTTGGTCCTCCTCGGGACCCCGATCCTGCGGGTGCTCGCGGCCTTCGTCATCTTCCTGAGGGACCGGGAGTGGCACTACGCCCTCTTTTCGCTGGTGGTGCTCGCCGCGCTGGCGGCGGGGATCATCCTCGGCCGGATCGGTTAGCCCGGCCGCCTATTCCTTCTTATCGTTTCCCTTGAGCTTCTCGCGCGCCTTTTTCTCCAGCTCCCGCCTGCGCGGACCACTCACCAGTTTTTCTTCCAGAAAGGCGATCAGGTAGATCCCCGCCAGCAGGATCACCACGATCGCTACCAGTCTAAGCCACATAGTATCTCCCTCAACTTCAGTTCTAGGTTCTACGTTCTACGTTAAAAGTACCGTAGGTCGCGTTGAGGTACGAAACGCGACGGCTTTCCGGCAGGCCGGCAATCGTTGCGTTTCACGATGAATCCGTTCAACGCAACCTACGCCAGGCTTTTGAGGCATCGGTCAGCGGCGGGCGATCAGGGCGGCGCCGGCGAAGAGGAGAAGACTACCGATCACCCGCTTCGGGTCCAGCGGGATGTGCCTCAGCCCGAAGGCGCCGAAATGGTCCAGCATGATCCCGGTGGTGAGCTGGGCGGCGATGGTGGCCGCCATGGCCGCGGTGGTGCCGATCCGGGGGACCATGAAGAGCGCCATGGAGACGAAGAAGGCGCCGAGCGCTCCCCCCGTCCACTCCCACCACACGGTATCCCCCACCCCCTTCGCACTCACCTTCCCCTGCGCCACCAGCACCAGGAAGAGAACCAGCGTCCCCACCGCAAAGGAGATGCAGGCGCTTTCGATCACCCCCACCTTCTGGGCGAGCCGCGCGTTGACGGATGGCTGCACCGCGATGGCGACGCCGCCGCAGAACATCAGGGCCAACCAGAGCATATTGGTCATGGGGTCACCTTCTCCTTCCGCTTCAGGAAGACGACGTCACCGGCATCCGCGACGGGTACATAGTTCGCGGTAAGGTAGTCGCAGACCTCGGGGACCTGGATGTTTTCCGGGATGTTGTCGACCCGCCAGGTGTTGCGGCTGAATACCGCGTACTGGGGGCGCTTGCGCTCCAGGTCGGCGATCAGCTCCCGGCGCTGCTCCGCGGTCACCGCGAAGTAGGAGATCGCGTAGCGGGTCGGGTTGTTGCGGTTGAAGAGGAAATAGTAGGCGGCCTCGTTGGGAAAGAAGAAGACGTCCTCCCCGGGACGCGTGGTGCGGGCGAGGAAGGCTCCGATGGTGCGCACGCTGGCGGCGGTGCGGGGGTCGAAGTCGATCCCTCCCCGCGGCAGCTCCGGCACCGGCACCCCGTTGGAGTGCCGGGTCAGCTTGCCGGCCAGCGACTTCACCTCTCCGAGCGCCACCCGCGCCGGGCTCACGTAGACGCTGTTGGCGGCCAGGAGGCAGATGCTGGCGATGATGAGGGTCGCCATCGCCAGCCGGACGTTGACGAGCGCGGCCGACTTCTCCCTCGCCAGCGGCCTGAGGGCGTCTTCAACGAAGAGAAAGGCGAGCAGGAACGCCGGGGGAGCGACGAACTGGACGTGGTAGGCGTCCGATCTCGCCAGCGCGGCACGGTAGAGGATCCCGCCGAAGAGGAGCAGCGCGCTCCTCAGCAGGGTGTCCCGGTCCCTTCTCCCCAGCATAAGGAGCGGGAGGAGATAGAGGGCGGCCCCGATGTAGACGAAGATCACCCAGTAGTGGTAGATCACCTCGCCCGAAAAGGGGGCCGCCAGAAAGGTCCTGAAGTCGGGGAAGACCAGCGCGGTGAAGCCCAGCCCGAGCAGGCGGGGGTGCACCAGCAGGTTGTCCAAGAAGGCCTTCAACGCCCCCTGGGAGGCGAAGTAGCTCAAAAGGGGAAGCATGGAGAGGACGGTCCCTCCCACCGCCAGGAGGGCATCCTTCACGAACCCGCCGCTTTGCTCCGGCTTCCTCTGCACGGCGAGGAGGACCAGCACGGTGATGAGCGAGCAGATCCCGACCTCCTGGCTGAAGAGGATCGATTGCCCAAGCACCACCCCTGCGATCAGCATCCGCCACGGCGCCGGCTTTTTCCTGAGCGCCACCAGGAGGATCGGCACCAGCCCGAGCGCCACCCGGAGGTAGGTCTCGTTGGGGGCGAGGAGGGTGTCCGGCTTGAAGATCAGGATGTAGCAGGCGGCGGCGACCAGGAAGCCGGCCGTGCTCTTGAGCGAGCGGTAGAGAAAGGCGAGCACGATGCCGTAGGCGGCCAGGTTCAGCAGGTAGCCGTACTCACGCGCCGCCACCACGGTGGTGCCGAAGGCGCGCATGAACCAGGCGAGGGGACAGATCAGCATCGGGCCGTAGAGGCAGTGGAAATCCTTGCCGTAGGTGGCGCCGTTCATGAGCGCCTGGGCCCAGGCGAGGTTCTCCCCCTCCTCGCCCAAGAAGGGCCAGGCGCCGACGTAGGTGTTGTAGGCCTGGACGTGGAAGAGATTCACGTTGAAGGAGAGGACGAGGTAGGCGAGGGCCGCCACCGCCAGGGCCCACCAGGCCACCTTCTCGCCGGGGCCCGCGGGCTCGGCGGCGAAGGTTTCCCTAAGATCCTGCCGCCGGTGGCCGAGGAGCGCCCAGGCGTACCAGGCGAGGACGCCCAGGGAGATCGGGAAGCCGACCATGGCGAGGTAGTTGAGGACGTCCCTCCCCTTCCCGTACTGCATGAGGATGGTCTTGCTGACGATCCCGAGCTGCCGCGCGCGGGAGAGCTCGGCGGAGAAATCGAAGTTGATGCCGTTGAAGAGATAGACCGCCAGCAGGCCGGCCAGCAGACCGGCAACCAGCAAGGCGATGTGTCCCAGGACCAGTTTTCCATCGGGACCGGAGTTAGGGTTGTTCATGGCAGCGAAGCTCCTTCGGGGAGGGGAATCTTTTCGAGCAGGACCACCATCTCTCCGATGGTGATCCGGAAGTTGGCCTGGCGGATCCGCTTCGGGAGGAGGCGGTGGAGTACCCGGCAGACCGGGGTCAGCAGCCAGTGCGGGTAGCGCTCGAACTGGTGGTAGAAGTAATCGACGGTGAGGGCCTTGCTGGCCGCCTCGCGGTGGAGCACCCGGAAACCGTGGCGCTTGGCCAGGATTTCCAGCGACCGCGGGTCGAAGTAGAAGAGGTGCTCGATCTTGTAATGGACCCACCGGCTCCCCATCACCCGGTGGGTGAGCGAGGAGGTGTCGGGGGTCATCACCATCACCACCCCGTCATCCTTGAGGAGTTCCCTGCTCTTCGCCAGCACCGAGCCGGGGTTGCGGACGTGCTCGAGGAGATCGGACATGGCGATGACGTCGAAGCTTCCCGGGGCGAAGGGGGCATCCTCGAGCACCCCCTGGAAGACCGCCTGCTCGCCGAACTTTTCGGCGGCGATACGGGAGGAGTAAGGGGAGAACTCGACGCCAAAGGGGGTGAAACCCTGGCGGGCGGCCTCTTCGAGGAAGAAGCCGGTGGCGCAGCCGACGTCGAGGACCTTCCCCTGCCGCTGGTACCTTTTGATGAGCTCAAGCCTCAGGCCGAAGGTGGCGATCTTCATCTCCCGCACCCGGCCGTCCTCCTCCTGCAATCCCCAGGCGTCGTAGTAGCTCCGGGAATAGAGCTCGCGGAGGAATTCGTCGGTCGGCTGGGGAAAGAGGAACCTCCCGCCGCAGTGGCCGCAGCGCTCGACCCGGTAGTCCGGATTATCCCGGACCGGCCACATTTCCTGGGGATCGCCGGTCAGGCAGAGGGGGCACCGCATCTACCACCCCCTCCGCAACTCGGCGAAGACCATCTCCGGGGTGATCTGTTTCATGCACTGGTTGTCGCGGCAGACGGTCCGCTTGCCGTTGTAGATGGAGCCGCAGGGGCTGCAGCCAAGCCCGAGGAAGATGTTCGAGGAGCGGCTGGCGAGCGAGCCGAAGAGCATCGGGGTGTCGGGACCGAAGAGGGTGATGACGTGGGTGGAGGTGAGGGCGGCCAGGTGGGCGGGGCCGCTGTCGTTGGTGACCAGGGAGCGCGAGAGGCCGAAAAGGACACAGAGCTCCCTGAGCGAAGTGGCGCCCGCGAAGTTGATCACCCGGCCGTCGCCGATCCTACCTTCGAGATCCTTCGCGACGGCGAGATCGCCCGGGGCGCCGATGATGCCGATCCGTACCCCGGGGATCTCGCGCAGGACGGTGCGGGCGAGCTCGGCGAAGTGGTCGAGCGGCCATCTCCTCAGGTCGATGAACCCCTCGCTGATGTTGGGGTTCAGGAGGACCAGCGGCTCGTCCCCCAGACCGAAGCGTGCGGCCAGCGCGGCCCTCTCCTCGGCGGAGGCCTCGAAGGCGATCCCGAGATCGGCCAGCCGGGGAAGCTCGTGGTTCTGGGTCTTGTTGTACGGCAGGACCCCGCCGAGCCTCATGGTGTCCACCATGTCGAGATAGGAGAGCGCGGTGTGCTGGTAGTGGTTGTAGAAGACCTTGTGGGTCAGGAAGTCGCCCCGGTAGAGCCCCTCGATGTAATGGTTGTAGAAGCCGATCCGGTTGCGGGCGCGGCTCAAGAAGGAGATCACCGAGGTGAAACGGGAGAAGAACTCGAGATCGACCACCACGTCGAAGCGCTCCTTGCGCAGCCGGAGCAGCACCCGGAGGGTGTCCGCCGCGAAGGCCGCGAGGCTCGAGGTCCGGATCAGGAGCAGCTTGAGGGAGCGGGTCAGCGGAAGAAGATCGAAGACCCCCCTGGTCTCGGTAAAGGAGAGGAAAAAGAGTTCCGCGTCGGGGTACTGCTCCCGGCACCGTTTCAGGGCGGGGGTGGACAGGACGACGGTCCCCATCCCGAAGAGTTTTATGAAGAGGATCTTCCCGGGATTGTGAACCGAGCGGTCCTTGCGCAGGAAACGGCGGGAGAGGGAGTGAAGGAAGGAGAAAAAGGAACAGACGGGAATCCCGATATGATAATCGATCTTCCGCATGAATCCTGTCCGCATACACTCTCCCCGGGGGCTGATTGAATCGCGCCGACAAAACTACCAGATTGTCTCCCGGAAATCCAACGATTATTAGGAGTAAGCAGGGCACCGGAGGCCGGGGACGGGGCGGATACGGCGGCGGCCAGGCCGACAAACATATTAGCTTGGAATAATTTGATTTTTCATGTAAAGATACCCCGTCTCGATGCTATCAGGGCCGGACGGCATCATGCTGCCGCGGGCCCCTTTTCCGGGGAGTTCCCGGAATTTCAATCCAAAGGAGGACGTACCATGAAGAGAAGCACCTTAGCGGGAAGAGTGGCCATGCTGGCGGCGGGGATCGCCGCCACGGTGGGGATCGCGCTGGCGGCCGACAGCGGCGGGTTGACACCGGACCAGGCGCTGCAAAAGCTGATGGACGGCAACGGCCGCTACGTGGCGAGCCAGATGGGCGCCTGCAGCGCCTCGGATGCCTCCGCCCGCGCCAAGCTCGCCACCAGCCAGCACCCCTACGCCATCATCCTCTCCTGCTCCGACTCCCGCGTTCCCCCCGAGCTGATCTTCGACCAGACGCTGGGTGAGGTCTTCGTGGTCCGGGTGGCCGGCAACGTCGCCGATCCGGTCGTCCTGGGGAGCATCGAGTATGCGGCCGAGCACCTCGGCTCGCCGCTCATCATGGTGCTCGGCCACGAGCGCTGCGGGGCGGTGACCGCCACCGTCAACGCCAAAGGGAAGCCGGAAGGAAACCTCGGCTCCATCGTGAAGGAGATCCAGCCTTCCGCCAAGAAGGCGAAGAAGGTCTGCAAAGGGAAGCCGAGCGAGGAGATCGTGGAGTGTGCGGTGGATCTGAACGCCAAGGCGGTGAAGGCAGCACTCACCAAGCGCTCCAAGGTGCTCGCCCACGAGCTCAAGGAAGGAAAGATCAAGATCGTGGCCGCCAAGTACGACCTCGACGACGGCAAGGTCACCATCCTCGAGTAATTCCCCGAACACCCATAAAAAAGGGCGGCCCAACCGGGTCGCCCTTTTTCTATTCTGCCTCTGTTTATACCCTCGTCCCCCCTGTTTTGGGTGGTGAAGCCGGTATTTTTATCCCCTCGCCCCCCCTGGGGGAGAGGGTGGCCGAAGGCCGGGTGATGGTAGATTTTAAAACCTCCCTCACCCCTGCCCCTCTCCCCTAAAGGGGCGAGGGGATACAGAAAGGCAGCCCCTCTCCCCTGAAGGGGCGAGGGGTGAGATAGCTAGATCACTGTCCGACCAAGACCGGGTGCAGGCCGGGGAAGAGGACCTTTTCTTTCTCCGCGCACCCGACGCACGAAATCCGGTCGATGTAGAGCCCCTGCTCCCCGGGGCGGCAGGCGACCGCCGGGGCGACCGACTGGGTCGCCTGGTCGCCGCAGCCGGCGGGGCCGCTCACGCAGATCCGGCTGACCCTCACCATCGCATAACGGGTCACCCTGCGGGGCTCGAAGATGTCCCCCGCCTTCACCGCCGAGCAGTCGGTCACCGGCGCCACCATCCACCAGCCCACCAGTTTCCCGCTTTTGTCGTACTCCTTGTTGCCGCTGTCGGCCTTCGGGTCGTACATCTTCGCCTTGATGTCGCGCAGGATATCCTGCGCGGTGCCCGAGCCGGCCGCGACATAGATCGGGGAGCCGCAGACTTCCTGCTGGGGCGATTCCTGGCAGACGAGGTCCGAGATGGTGTTGGTGATGCCGACCTGGCGCAGAAGCGAGGTGAAGAGGTAGCGGTCGTTACCCTGCGGCGCGCTGGTGTCCGGCCAGGCGGGGGTCATGTGCCGCTCGGCGATGTCGCAGATCTTCGGCCAGCTGCAGGCGGGCTCGCAGGCCTTCTCGCAGAAGGCCAGGTTGGAGCGGGTCCCGATGGGAAGGGCCGCCACCGCCACCGGGGTGGAGCCGAAGCTCTCGGTGCCGGTCGCCTTGGCCAGGAAGGTCCCGAGCGAGCCGAGCCCGACCGACGCGCTCTCGGCGGTCCGCTTGGTTCTCACCTGGACGGCGTTGACCGGCGCGACGCCGGGGGTATAGGTGCGGCCGAGCTGGTTGTAGTTGCCGACCGTGATGTCGTTGTCGACGGTGAGCGCGTTGGTGTTGGCGTTGGCCACTTCCATGAGCGCGGATGCCTTGTTCTTGCCGGAGACCGTCTCCACCACGGCGTTTCTGGCCGAGGACTGTACGAGGTCGCCGGTGGCGGCCTGCAGCTGCTCCGGCGCCTTTTGCGCCTGGGCGAGTATCCGATGCTTCAAGGCCTCGGCCCCGGCCAGCGCCGAGTTCTCCGCGGTGGCCTGCAGGTCCTCCTCGCTCACGTACATGTACCCGATGTCGATGGCCAGGCCGGCCACCACGATGAAGACCACCAGCATGATGCTGACGTACGTGGTATCCCAACTGGATTCGTTATCCACTGCCTCTCCTCTCTGGAAGGATCTCTTGCGGGTGCGACATACTACCATCAACACTAAAAAAAGGGCCATGCATAAATGCATGACCCTCTTTGTTTATTTGCCGAACCACTGCGGTTTAGGCAGAGGTACCGACCTTGACGGCAACCTTCTCGCCGACCACATCGGCAGCCTCGACGGCCACGGCCTTCTTCTCACGCAGGAAGAAGGTGAGGATGGTGCCGGTGGCCAGGCAGGCGCCGGCCAGGATGAAGGACTTGTTCAGGCCGCCCGGCTGGGCGTTGAGCATCTCGGAGACGCGCCCCATGACCAGGCCGCCGACCCCCCAGGCGGTGAACAGGGTGCCGTAGTTGAGGCCGTAGTTCTTGAACCCCCAGTAGTCCTTCGCGAAGGAGGGGAAGAGGGTCAGGTTGGAGCCGTAGTTGAAGCCGATGAAGGAGGCAAGGAGCACCAGCAGCACGGCGGAGTTGGAGGCCACCACGGGAATCGCGGCGAACATCAGGATCGCCTGGAAGGAGAGCATGATGGTCAGGGTGGCGCGGCGGCCGATCTTGTCGGAGAGCACGCCGGCGACCACGCGGCCGGAGGCGTTGCCGACCGCCATGATGGCGACGGCCACGAAGGCCATGGAGCCCATGGAGTGCTTGGCCAGGCCGGCCACGGAGCCGATGACCATGAGCCCCGCGCCGGCGCCGATGAAGAAGTTGATCCAGAGGAGGTAGAACTTGCCGGAGCGGAGCATCTCGGCGACCCCCGCGTCGGGGCCGGAGGCCTTCTTGACCGGAGCGGCGTCCCCCTTCACGGCCGGCTCGGCCGGCACGTACCCTTTGGGAGGATTGGCGAGCAGGAAGGAGAGGCCGCAAACGATCACGGCGAAGCCGGCGCCCAGGAAGTACATCGACTTCTGGATGCCGTAGATGCCGAGGAGGTAGCTGGAAAGCGGAGCGATGTAGACCGGGGCCAGACCGAAACCGGCCACCACGATACCGGCGATGAGGCCGGTTTTCTTGGAGGAGAACCACTTGAGGGCCGGCGGGGTGGCGGCGGAGTAGCCGAAGCCGAAGCCGGAACCGGCCAGCACGCCGAAGCCGGTGACCCAGGCGGCGTAGCTGTTGGAGGAGCCCATCAGGGTGAAGCCACCGCCCACCAGCAGGCCGCCGATGAGGGCGGTGCGGGCCGGGCCGATCTTGTCCTGGCACTTGCCGGCGATGATCATGGAGAAGGCGAAGAAGAGGCAGCAAAGCGCATACGGATCGTTCACCGATGCCGCGCTCCACTGGAAGGCGTCAGGTCCTCCAGCCTTGATGGAGGCCTGGATGGCTCCCTTGAAGATACTCCAGGCATACAGCACCCCGAGCGCCAGGTTGATTCCCGTTCCGGCCATTACTACCTGCCAGCCCTTGCTAGATGACGTTTGTGACATGCCTTTATACCTCCACAATGAATTTGATGACGCCTGACCTAAAGCGTTAGCAACTTGCATACCAACGTTCTAGCTTTTTTCGATTCGGGAAAAAATCCCAGTGATTCCGGTTGTTACGGAAAAGGGCGCGTCTCAACCCGCGTTTTGGGACGGGTGCGGTTTTCGCATGGGTGCAAAACATGTTTGGAGAGGCCGGAGAGAGGGGGTCGACGGTAAGCGTTGTAAAATCAGCATCTTGGTGTCGGCTAATGGAAAGAGCGCTAGCTTTCGCACGATTGCAAAAGGCTCCCGCACATTTGCACATCGGAAAACCGCCCCCGCCCCCTTCGGTTGCCCCCCCGCCCCGCCCGACCACCGCCGGCCTTTTTCTTTCGCTGTTACGCCTCTTTATCTCGCGGGAAATCGAACGAACGATCGAGCGCAAAGGAGCCGGATTCCCTGCGCCGCCCCCTCTCCGGCCCCCCCCGAACTCTCCCCTTCCAACGTTTTGCTGACGGTTCCCGTAGGGAGATACCGAATGTCTCTTGCACGCCACCCGGCCTTCTGTTAATATAACGCAGGTTTATTCCTGCGAATTTTCCCGGATACGGGGCCTCCGCCGCACGAGGAGGAAAAACCGTTGACGGCTACGCATTTTCGGTGACGTGTGGAGCCTGCCCGGCAGGCAAAGGAGAGACTCCTTGAAAGAGACGGATCACAGGACCATGGTAGCTCCCGACGAGAAGAGAGGTTCCCTGGTACTCACCCCGCTGGTGGGGGTCTACCTCCTTTACCTCCTCATCACCCTTTCCCACCTCGGCGACCCCTTCCCCTTCATGGGCAAGCTCTACTCGGGGGATGCCAGCGAATCGTCGATCTTCGCCGCCAGCATCGCCCTGGTCTACCTCATGGTCGGGATCCTCAAGCGGCAGCGGCTCACCCTCTGGCTGCTGATCGCCTACAACTCCGTCCAGTGCCTGAGCGAGATCGCCAACCTCGTGCTCCTCCCCGTCCAGCAGGTGGCCACCGCTACCGGGACCATGGTCCCCGACTACGAGTACCGCCTCTACGCCTTCTGCATGGCGGTGCTGTTCCTGATCCTGAACCTGGTCCTCTACTTCAACCGGCGCCACTTCGACAACAAATCCCCCTACCTTTGGTAGCCGCCCAGCAGACGACTTCCCCCTCTCCTTCAGAAAACAAAAACAGAAAGGGCCATGGCGAGATGCCATGGCCCTTTCGTTTGCTGGGTCGTTCCGGCGCCGTTGAACGGCTTCGGAGGAGTCGGTTAGGCGGTTACCTTGCTGGCAGCGATGACTTCCTTCTCCTGCTTGTCCTTGATCCAGGCTTCGCCGACCGGAAGCTTGATGCCGGACTCGGCGTAGACGGCCACCGCCATCAGGTAGAGGGCGGAGAAAGCGCAGATCAGCAGGTCGTAGGCGGCGAAGGTCCCGGCCAGGGCGCTGCCGGCGAGCTCTTTCAGGTCAAGACCGATGAAGCCGAGGAGCAGGGTCAGGAAGATGAAGGCCAGGGTAGCGTGGTGCTTCATGGAGGCGATGAAGAGGATGAAGGTGAAGATGGTCCAGGCCACCAGGAAGAAGCCGAGGTCATTGGCCGAGAAGGCCAGGGTCGGGTAGGCCTTCACGAGGTCGGCGTTCTTCCCGAAGATGATCATCAGGCAGAGGGAGATCCAGAAGGCCCCGTAGCCGGTGAATGCGCAGAAGCCGAAGTTGTTGCCGGTTTTGAACTCCATCAGGCCGGCGATGAGCTGTGCGCTGCCGCCAAAGCAGAGGCCAAGCCAAAGAACGGGGGCGATACCACACCACCCGAGATTATGGCACTGCAGCACCAACGTAGTCATACCGAAGCCAGCAAGACCAACAACTGCAGGATTCCCCAATTTCACGTCACTCATTTCACTACCTCCTCGTTTTATGTGGATGTCGATTTCGACTGCAACGCCTGTACGTGGGTCGCCGGCGCCCTGCTTGCTACCGTGAGCGCAACTCAGCCACTGGAAACCTAAAGCAACGAGCATACCAATGTTATAGTTTTCTGTATTCGTGTAATTTATCTTTATTTACGGCGAGTTAGCGAACGACGGGATGGAGGTGGGAGTAAAGGGGGGCGGGGGATTTTCGCAACCTTGCAAAAGATGATCGCCCGCTATTTGACCGGGGGCGAGGAACAAACCTTTTCAAAATCAGCCAATTGCGGAATCGCGGGGGGGAGCGCGGCGGCCATTCGCAAAAGTGCGAATGACCTGGGCCGCTTTCGCAAATGTGAAAATGCGGGGGCGCTCCGGCAGGTGGCGGCGGGATGGATGTCCTTTACCGGGTGGGACAGCAGTGCTTGCTGCAGTCGCCACCCACCAGCGAGACACAGCAGGCGAAGCCGTTTTGGTCGCAGTCGGCGATCTCCCGGGAGGTGCAGACACACTCGGCGGGGTTGACGACGGCCGGGGCGGGGGGAGGAGTTTCGCAGACTAGGTCAAGGGAGACCCACTCTCCGTCGCTGCAGCGGAACTGGTGGCCGGACTGGCAGGAGATCGCGCCGTCGGAGAAGTTGACCCCGGCGAAGACGCAGTCGGAAATGGCCCCCGCCGTGGCGGGCGCGAAGAGGGACAGGACGAGGGGGGCAAGAAGCAGGGACGGTCGCACGTTCATGGCTGGCCTCCTCGGGCGGCATGAAAACGCGGCGGGCCGGCCCCTTGATGAGAGCCGGCCCGTAGGTAACCGTTTCCGTTCGGTTCAGCAGAAACCAACCTTGCCCCTTCGTTCGGGCCCCATGTAGATGCGCCCGCCCATCCCCCGGACGGGATCGACCCCGACCTGGACGGACTCCCCATCGCTGCGCAGGAAGGAGACGATGGCGGCCTCGTCGATCAGTTGCTGGAGCTCTTCCGGCCTTGCCCATCCCGGACTGTTGTCGCTGTACACTACCGGAATTTTCATGGCATCCCCCTTTCCTTTCAATAGCCGACTGCAAAAGTCTAGCAGCAACCGGGGGCATGGCAACCGCCGCCGGCGGCTACTTCTTGGCGATCATCTCGATCTCGAGGCTGATCTGGACTTCTTCCCCCACGGCCACCCCGCCGGTCTCCAACAGGGCGTTCCATACCAGGCCGAAATCCTTGCGGTTTATCTTGGCGGTGGCCGAGGCTCCCCTCCTCAGGTTCCCGTACGGGTCGCGGGAGATGGCGCTGGGCCCCTCGACGTCGAGCACCACTTCCCGGGTGACGCCATGGAGGGTCAAAAGTCCGTAGACCTTGAGCTTGCCCTTCCCGGCCTTGACCACTTTGCTGGAGACGAAGGTCATGGCCGGGAACTTGGCGACATCGAGGAAATCGGCGCTCTTTAGGTGGGCGTCGCGCTTGGCCACGCCGGTATTGATGGAAGCGGTATCGATGGATACCGACACCGAGGACCTGGTGATGTCCTGGTCGTTGATGTCGACCACCCCGCTGAAGGTGCCGAAGTCTCCCTTGACGTTGGAGACCATCATGTGGCGGACCTTGAAGCCGACACTGGAGTGATCCGGGTCGATCTGCCAGCTCCCGGCCTGGGCCACGAGCGGCGCCAGGGTGATGAGGACTGCAAGAGAAGATAAGAATGCCTTCAGGTAGCTCTTCATTGGGAATCCTCCTTTCGGTTGAAGTATACCCCGCCGGAAACCCTCCCTCAACTTCCGACGATTCAACATCAACCTATCAGGAGAACCTGCCCAGAGCGGATCAGTCTCCCCATGGGTCGCCCGGATACCCTCCGGGGTCAGCCTTCGGACTGGTCCGTTGCCTCCCCTCCCCTTCCTCCCCCTTATCGTCGCGGGGTCCGCCTCGGGGGTGAGCCTCCCGGTCAGCAGCTGGGAAACGCCGGGATCTTGAGGGATCTGCTCTTGACGAAGAGGGATATGGCGGAGTCGACGGGAACCCGCGTGGGAGCTCCGTCCCCCGCAATGAAGGCGACACCGGTCCCGGAAAGCTGGCCAGGGAGATCGGTGGTGCCGTTGCGGACCACCTTGGCGCGCATCTTGATGACCGGGCGGTCGGCCGCAGGGAGGGTGAAGCTCAGCTCGACGGTGGTGCCGGTCGCGATCACCTCGTCCGGTTCGAAGCAGGCGCCGGACCTGCTGATATCGAGCAGCGCCCCGGAAATTACCCGCGGGCCGGCGGTCACCTGGACCGGGGTCAGCAGTTCGACCCGGCGGTCCCGGCGCTCCACCACCGGGATGAAGCAGGTGATGGCATCGAGGAAGATTCCGCTGTCGAGGGGCTTGCGGAGGATGGCGTCGCAGCCGGCCTCGCGGCAGAGCTCGGCATTGTCGGAACAGTTGGGGACCGTCATGATCACGGGGATCCGGCTGTGGCGGTCGTGCTGCTTGAGGAGACGGCAGCAGTCGACGCCGTCCATCTTCGGCATGTTGGCATCGAGGACGATCAGGTCGGGGGCGAACTCGTCCACCACTCCCAGCGCCTCCTCCCCGTCGGTGGCGGTCGCGACCTCCACCGGGAGAGCCTGGAGCATGTTCTTCTGGATTTCCAGGAACATCTTGATGTCATCCACCAGGAGAATTTTGGGCATAGAGTGGTTTTCCATGATCTGTGACCTCGTGATGCAGAAGATGACTGACACCGCCCGAGACGGCAAACGTAAAGAGTATACATTACGGCCAGCCAATTGGAACAAGATAATTTTTAAAACAGAGGCATTGCCGATGGCCTCCTATTTCCTAAGTTCTTTCACATTCCATTCACAATTGAGCGGTAAGGTTCTCCCATCAACAGCAAAGAACACCGGAAACGGCAACCACTAACCAAAGGAGAAACACGATGAGACACCATCTGAGACCTCTGGCCATGCTTACCTTCCTTACCGCAGCCACCGCCTTCGGCGGCCAACTCGCCCTCGCAGAAACCACTCCGGCCCAGACCCCGGACACCGCGGTCACCCAGCCGGGCCCTGGCCAGCATCACCACCAGGGGCGGCGCGGGGGGCACCAAAGGGAACGCTTCTTCAAGCGCATCGCCAGACAGCTCGGTTTGAGCGAACAGCAAAAGAGCCAGGCCAAGGCGATCATGCAGGCGAGCAGGGAGGAGAACAAGCCGCTGTTCAAGGCGATGATCGACGAGAGAGGCAAGATGCGCGACCTGGTGCTGTCGGGTAATGCGGACGAGGCGGCCATCAGGGCCCAGGCAGCAAAGGTGGCCCAGGCACAGTCTGACCTCGCGGTGAAGAAGGCGCAGGAAGTCACCAAACTTCGGGCGCTGCTCACCCCGGAACAGAACACCAAGCTGAACGCCATCCTGGCCAAGATGGCCCAGCGCCACAACAAGGAGTTTCACGAGCACGGCCCGATGATGTAGCAGGTAGCGGTGGCTTGAACGGGGGCTCCCGCCGGTCTGAAAGGTGGGGCCCTCGTCAAAGGTAACGGCCACCCGATTTTTTGTTAAAATTAAGTGAGCCGACTACACGCTTTAAGAAACGGGGAAGCCGCTGGCAACCGGCTGAAGAGAGGGAATAGATGAAAAAGCTCGCCATCATAGGTCTTTTTGCAGGTGCCCTGCTGGCCCATGCCCATCCGAGCGAGGCCCACATCCGCGGCGGTGTCTATTTCGGCCCGATGTGGGGACCATGGTGGTGGGGGCCACCGGTGGTAGTCCAGCAGGAACCGGTCATCATCCGCGAGGAGCCCCCGATTTACATACAGCAGCAACCGCAGCCCGAACCGCAGCAATACTGGTACTACTGCTCCGACCCCAAGGGGTACTACCCCTACGTGAAGAAGTGCCCGAAGGGTTGGATGAGGGTGGCGCCGACGCCGGCCCCGCCGGACGAGGAGGAATAACATCATGAATGCACGGCACAAGATTCCGGCCCTGCTGACCTTGCTGGTGCTCGCGGGATGCGCCACGCTCCCGACCGGTCCGAGCGTCATGGTCCTTCCGGGGCAGGGGAAAACGTTCGAGGAGTTCCAGGCCGACGACCTCGTCTGCCGTCACTGGGCCGACAGCCAGATCGGCGGTGCTCAGCAGACCTACAACCAAAACGCCACCCAGGGTGCCGCGGTCGGGACCGTACTGGGAGCCGGGGTGGGGGCCCTGCTCGGGGCCGCCTCGGGTCACGCAGGAGCGGGCGCCGCCATCGGCGCCGGTGGCGGCCTGCTGGCCGGTACCGCGGTCGGCTCCGACAACGCCCAGGTCTACGGGCAGCAGGCGCAGCGGCGCTATGACAACAGCTACGTGCAGTGCATGTACGCCAAGGGGAACCAGATTCCCGGCGTGAGGAGCACCTACCGCCCCCGCCGGACCACGACGCCTCCGCCCCCGCCGCCCACGTACCGCGAGAGCACGCCACCGCCGGTTCCTCCCGACTACGTGCCTTATTAGCTCCCGGGTGTCGGACAGCCTCCATTGACTCCGCTGTCTTTCCCCCTCCCGGCTGAGGGAGGGGGAGGAAGCCCCCCGCCGGCCCTCGCTTCGTCCTCCACCCTCGCGTGCCGTCGCTTACTCCTGACGGCTTCATCCGGCTCTATCCCGCTCATTTCGCGCCCCTTTACCTTTCGCGCCCGGCTCTTTCCCCGCTGCACCTTTCCGCCCTAGTCCCTAAGTCCTCCCGAGGTTAACGGCCCCGTTTTTCGCAGGGAAAATTGCCGCGAGCGCCCTCCCTTGACAGCGTAAAAACGATGATTATCTTACCTGCAGATGGAGCAAGACCAGATCGGAAGACATCGAAAGGAGGTAAACCAACATGGCAAGCTGGAGCATTTTCAACGAGTTGGACAGCTTGAGAAGAGAGATCGACGAGGCTTTCCGGGGCGTCGGGCTTTCCCGCCCACTGACCACCACCTTCCTTTCCCCGTACTCGACGAGACGCTTCCCGCTCATGAACCTGACCGAGGACGAGGACAAGGTCTACATCGAGGCACTTTTGCCTGGCGTCGACCCCAAGGAGATCGAACTTTCCGTTCTGCGCGGCACGCTGACCATCTCCGGCGAGCGGAAGGCCCCGACCGAAAAGGGTGTATTGCACCGGACCGAGCTCGGTTTCGGCCGGTTCACCCGCTCGATTGACCTCCCGGCCGACATCAACCCCGACAACACCAAGGCCGAGTACAAGGACGGCGTGATGCTGATCACCATGACCAAGTCCGAGCACGCCAAGCCGCGCAAGATCGAGATCGTCAGCTAACCAATGCAGCGAAAGTCCAAACGGATCAGAGGAGGAGAGAAACCATGACGACCCGTGACGTAACCACCAGCCAGGAAAAAAATCTCCAGGGAAGGGAGGAGACCAGGGCTCCTGAACGGTTCCTGCGTCCCGCCGTTAATATAGTTGAAGAGGAATCCGGACTCCTGGTGACCGCGGACCTGCCGGGAGCCGGCAAGGAAAATCTCGACATCCGTGTCGAAAAAGGGGTCCTCACCATCACCGCGCCGGTGAACCGCCAGGTGCCGGGGCGCCCCGTGTACAGCGAGTTCTCCTGGGCGCCGTACTACCGGCAGTTCCAGATTCCCGACAGCATCGACCAAAACGGCGTGAGTGCCGAGTTCAATAACGGCGTCCTCACCCTGCGGCTTCCCAAGGCCGCAGCCGCCAAGCCGCGCCGGATCGAGATCTCGGTGCAGTAACCAATGCTCCCGCACGGGCGCGCCCCTCACCACGAGGGGCGTCGCCCCCCGGGGCCTTCTTTCTCCGGCCGGTACCGATGACCGCCACCTCCCCGGCTCACGCTCCCCGGCTCCCCGGCTCCGGCGCCCGGCTCACCCTCCCCGGCTCACGCTCCCCGGCTCCCGGCTCCGGCGCCCGGCTCACCCCCCCCCTCGCATTGACTCCCTTACCTCTGCTAAGCGCCCCTTAACCGTCCACCGCGCCCTTACCACCGCTCCCCGCGCCCCTCTCGTTGTAAAACCCCCGTCATCGGCTACAATCAACCGGTGTTGAAAAACCACCTGAGGGAGGACGGCGGATGCTTACCCACAACCTAGGCTACCCCCGCATCGGAGCGGATCGTGAACTGAAGACGGCCTGCGAACGTTTCTGGAGCAACGAGATCGACCTCCAGGAACTGGAGGAGACCGGGAAGAAGCTCCGCAAGGTCCACTGGGAGGCGCAGCGGGAGGCGGGGCTCGATCTCATCCCCTGCAACGACTTCTCCTTCTACGACCAGACGCTCGACCTCTCCCTCACGGTGGGGGCGGTACCGCCCCGTTTTTCCCGGCTCTCCCAAGCCCCCCTCCCCGAGCTCGCCTTCGCCATGGCCAGGGGATGCCAGAAGGAAGGGGTGGACGTGGTGGCCATGGAGATGACCAAGTGGTTCGACACCAACTACCACTACCTGGTCCCCGAATTCACCCGCGACCAGCGCTTCTCGCTCACCCCCGGCAAGCCGCTCGCCGAGCTCAAGGAGGCGCGGGGGATGGGGTTCGCGGCCAAGCCGGTACTGATCGGCCCGGTCAGCTACCTCCTCCTCGGCAAGGAGAAGGAAACGGGCTTCCATCGGATCGACCTTCTGAAGAGGCTTTTGCCGGTCTATCGGGAGCTGCTGACCGAGCTCAGAAGGGGGGGAGCGGAATGGGTCCAGCTGGACGAACCGTTCCTGGCCCTCGACCTCTCCCCCGAGGTGGCCGCCGCCTACCGCGAGGCGTACGCCCGGCTCGCCGCCGGGGGGGCGCTACCGAAACTGCTGGTGGCGACCTACTTCGCGGGGCTGGGGGAGAACGCCGAGCTCGCGGCCCGACTCCCGGTCACCGCCCTCCACCTCGACCTGGTGCGGGCACCGGCACAGCTGGAGGAGATCCTCCCCCTCGTTCCGCATGAGCTCACCCTCTCGCTCGGGGTGGTCGACGGGCGCAACATCTGGAAGAACGACTTTGCGCGTTCGCTCCCCCTCGTCCAGAGGGCGGTGGAGGCGCTGGGAGAGGAGCGGGTGATGGTGGCCCCTTCCTGCTCGCTGCTGCACGTCCCCTACGACTGCGCACCGGAACGGGAGGCGGGGGTGCTCCCGCCCGAGGTGGTCGACTGGATCTCCTTCGCCAGGCAAAAGCTCGACGAGGTGACCACCATCGCCTCGCTGGCCTTAAAGGGGGCCGCCGCCCTCGAGGACCCGCGGGTGACGGCCAACGCCGAGGCGCAGGAGCGGCGGCGGCACTCCCCGCTGATCCACCGCCCCGAGGTCAAGGAGCGGGTGAAGGGGATCACCCCGGAAAAGCTGCGGCGCGCGACCCCGTTCGCCACCCGCCGGGCCCGCCAGCAGGAGGCCCTCGCCCTCCCCTCCTTCCCGACCACCACCATCGGCTCCTTCCCGCAGACCGCCGAGGTCCGGAGGCTCCGCTCCCGGCTCTCCTCCGGCAAGCTGTCGGCCGAGGAGTACCGGGCGCAGATCGAGCGGGAGATCGAGCGGACGGTCCGCTTCCAGGAGGAGGTCGGGCTGGACGTCCTCGTGCACGGCGAATACGAGCGAAACGACATGGTGCAGTACTTCGGGGAACAGTTGGAGGGGTGCGGCTTCACCAGGGGGGGATGGGTGCAGAGCTTCGGCTCCCGCTGCGTAAGGCCACCGGTCATCTTCGGCGACGTGGAGAGGAGGGGTCCCATGACGGTGAGCTGGACGGTCTTCGCCCAGTCGCTCACCGAGCGCCCGGTGAAGGGGATGCTGACCGGGCCGGTGACCATCCTGCAGTGGTCCTTCGTGCGGGACGACCAGCCGCGCAGCGATACCGCCCGGCAGCTGGCCCTGGCCATCAGGGACGAGGCGGTCGAGCTGGAGCGGGGTGGTATCAGGGTCATCCAGATCGACGAGCCGGCCTTCCGGGAGGGGGTGCCGCTCAAGCTCGCCGACCGGGGCGCCTACTTCGCCTGGGCCGCCGACTGCTTCCGGCTGGCCACCTCCGGGGTGGAGGACGCGACCCAGATCCATACCCACATGTGCTATTCGGAGTTCAACGACATCATCGACCGGATCGCGGCGCTGGACGCCGACGTCATCACCATCGAGGCATCCCGCTCGCAGATGGAGCTTCTGGAGGCCTTCAAGGAGTTCAGCTATCCCAACGACATCGGACCCGGGGTCTGGGACATCCATTCGCCACGGATACCGTCCTGCGAGGAGATGTTCGATCTACTGGAACGGGCGCTGGAATGCGTCCCCAAGGAAAGGCTCTGGGTGAACCCGGACTGCGGACTGAAGACGCGGGGGTGGAACGAGACCCGCGCGGCCCTCGCCAACATGGTCTTCGCCGCCCGCGCGCTCAGGGAGCGCTACTTCGCTCCACCCGCTCGCTGACCGCCTGGATGATCATCTCCGCCTCGGAGGTGGTGAGCCCCACCCCGGGCTTGTTTCCCATCCAGTGGGTGATGTCGTCCCTGGCGGCATCGAGCGGCTGGGGGAGCGGAGGCCCGTTGACCCGTTTACCGTTGATGTAGAGCATCGCCTTGTACTCGCCGCCGTGCCTCACCAGGGCGAAGGTGGCCACCGTGCCGTTGGAGAGGACCTTCTTCAGGAGCTCCTTCTCGACGATCGGCTCGCTGTCGGCGTACATTTTGTACCAACCAAGGTCTTTCATCCGGGCCTCCCGGGACCGCGCCGTTTTGAAAATTATTTTCAATTCATTTCGCCGCGGTCGGATATCCCCTTTGACATAATTATCGACGTCTGCGGGCCAAACTACAATATAAATACCGGCAGGTTAGCCCGCCGCGCCCTTCCCGCCTGCCGCCTGGACGGCCTCCCCGCCTCCCCGTCGCCGCCCCCCCGCCCCCTGTGAAAAACCACCCGGAGGATCTATACTATCCATCATGGCGCGGCACCCCGCGCAGCTAAAGCATACCAAACGGCACGAACATGAAGAACCGTCCCCCAGTTTCCGATCCCTCCGGCACCTCCACCGACCGCCGCCCTCCGGCGAAAGCACCCTCTTTCCCCACCGACCAGTGGTACGCCCTCATGATCCAGCAGCTCAGGGAGTACGCAGTCGTCCTCCTCGATGGCGAGGGGACCATCCTCTCCTGGAACGGGGGCGCCGAGGCGATCTACGGCTACCGCCCGGAAGAGGCGGTCGGGCGCCCCCTGTCGCTGCTCATCCCCCCCGAGGAGGGGAGGGATAAGGCGGACCGCGAGCTGACCAGGGCGGCCCAGGCCGGGAGCCTCGAGCTGGTCGGCTGGCGCCCGCGCAAGGACGGAAGCCGCTTCTGGGCCGAGCTGACCCTCACCGCGCTGAAGGACGAAAGCGGCGCACCGGCCGGCTTCTCCCTGGTGGCCCGGGACGGCACCCGGCGCCACGGGGTCGAGGAGACCCTGCTGAAAAGCCGCGGCATGTTCGAGCGGCTCTTCGAGACCTCACCGGACGCCATCGTGGTGGTGGACGGCAAGGGGCTGATCAGGAAGGTGAACCAGCAGACCGAGGTACTCTTCGGCTACCAGCGCGAGGAGCTGATCGGGGAGCTGGTGGAGCGCCTGGTCCCGCCCCGCTTCCACGACCGCCACGTCAAGGACCGCGCGGGATACTTCCGGGAGGCGCGCCCCCGCAAGATGGGGATCGGCCTCGACCTGTACGGGATGACCAGGGACGGGCGCGAGGTGCCGGTGGACATCATGCTCACCCCCATCGAGATGCCGGAGGGGACCTGGGCCTTCGCGGTGATCAGGGACATGACCCGCCAGCGCAAGAGCGAGGCCAAGATAGGCGAGCTGAACGGGGAACTGAGGAGGCAGATCGAGAAGCTCGAGGCGAGTAACCGCGAGCTGGAGGCCTTCAGCTACTCGGTCTCCCATGACCTCAGGGCGCCGCTTCGCCACGTGATCGGCTTCGTCGACCTGCTGGTCACCCGGGGAAACGAGAGCCTGGACGACAAGAGCCGCCACTACCTCGAGGTGATCACCGAGGCGGCCAAGAAGATGGGGGACCTGATCGACGACCTGCTGGCCTTCTCGCGGATGGGGCGCTCGGAGATGATGAAATCGCGGGTGGACATGGGGCATCTCGTGCGGGATATCGTGGGGGAGCTCGCCGGCCAGGCCAGGGAGAGGAGCTTCACCTGGGCGGTCGGGCCGCTCCCGAGCGTCACCGGCGACAGCGCCATGCTGAGGCAGGTGGTCTACAACCTGCTCGCCAACGCGGTGAAGTTCACCCGGGACCGCCCGGCCCCGAGGATCGAGGTGGGGGCGCTCGAGACCCCCGAGGAGTACCAGTTCTTCGTGCGCGACAACGGGGTGGGATTCGACGCGGCCTACGTGGGGAAACTCTTCGGGCTCTTCCAGAGACTGCACAGAAACGAGGAGTTCGAGGGGACCGGGGTGGGGCTCGCCATCGTGCAGCGGATCATCGCCCGGCACGGGGGAAAGGTCTGGGCGGAGGGAAACCTGGAGGAGGGAGCCACCTTCTGGTTCACCCTCCCCCGGAGAGATCCCAACCAGTGAGAGGCGCTCAGGTCACAGCTTGTTCCTGAGGGTCTCCTTGAGTTCCAGAAGGGCCAGGGTCTGCAGGTAGCTTCCCAGAAACTCGATGTGCTTGAAGGCAATCCCCTCGCCGAAATAGTCGTCGATCTCGTGGATCGCCTGCTTCATCAGCTTCTGTGCTGGGCTCAGCTTGGCGGTCTCGGGGTTCATATCGCTGTCCTCCTCGTGAGGGTTCGCTCTGCTATATATATACCAAAGCGTCACTCCCTTGGAAACCCTCCCCCTCCGGCAGCGCCCGCACCATTTTCCCCTTTACCGCGGGGACCGATTTCGGGTAACCTGCAGCGGTTTCGACCCGCCTGGGGCGGGAGAGTCTACAGCGGGAGGAGCGGTGTGATGAGATTGGCGACAGCGGTACCGGCCGTGGCGATGTTCCTGGTGGCGGCCGGATGGCAGCCGGCCTGGGGCGGGCACGGCACCATTGAGGAGACCGATGACCAGATCATCGTCGAGTACAGCGGGGATCCCGGTGACAACGCGACGCCCGGCCGGAACGCCGCCCCTTCGTCGGGCGCCACCCCCTCCGCGGCCCCCGACACGATAAGCGGCCAGGCGCCCACCCCGGCGGGAGGCAACCCCGAGGCGACGGCCGCCAGCGGCGGCACCGGCGACGAATCGCCGCGGCGGCTGCCGAGGAGCCGTAACACCAGGCGCCCCCGCTCCGGAGGGGGAGCCGTCCCGATGCCCGCCGTCGAGGAGTAGCGACTACCCGCCGTTTCCCTGGAGCTTCAGCCGCTTGTTGAGGGTCTGCCTCCCCATGCCGAGGATCTTCCCCGCCAGCCCCTGGTTCCCCTTGGCGAGCTTCATCGCCTCCCTGATCATGTACTCCTCGACCTCGTCGATGGTCGGGAAATGCCCGAAGATGGCGCAGAGCGGGTTCTCCTCGCCCGAGGGGTCCGAGCTGGCCGCCACCCGCACCGGGCGCTCGTCGCCGATCACCGACTTGAAGGTCTCGGTGGAGAGCACCCCCGACTTGTGGCGGAGCACCGCGTCGAAGACCAGCGCCTCGAGCTCCCGCACGTTGCCCGGGAAGTGGTAGAGCGCCAGCATGACGGCGAGCTCGGGGGGAGGGGTCGGCTTCTTCTTGTTGAGGGAGGTGGCCGCCGCCTCCAGGAAGTGGTCCAAAAGAAGCGGGATGTCGTCCAGCCGCTCCCTCAGGGGGGGGAGATGGACGCGGTGCCCGCAGAGGCGGTAGTAGAGGTCGTTTCTGAATTTCCCCTGCTTGATCAGCTCCTGCAGGTCGCGGTTGGTGGCGAGCACGATGCGGGCGTCGCTCTTCTTGACGAAGTCGCTCCCCACCGGGTAGTACTCCTGCTCCTGGAGAAGGCGCAGGAGCTTGATCTGCGACATCTCGTTCAAATCCCCGATCTCGTCCAGAAAGAGGGTCCCGCCGGCGGCCCGCATGATGAGCCCGTCGCGGTTCTGCTCGGCGCCGGTGAAGGCCCCCTTGCGGTGCCCGAACAGGGTGTCGGAGAACATGTTGTCGTCGAGCCCGGCGGCGTTCAGGGCCACGAACTCCCCGCTGCATCCCGACAGATCGTGGATGACCCGGGCGATCCGCTCCTTGCCGGTCCCGGTCTCGCCGGTGATCATCACCGGCTGGCGGGTGCCGGCGATCACCTCGAGGTACTGGAAGATGGCCCGCATGTTCTTGTTGCCGGTCACGATGGAGCGGAAGGCCTCCGGGTGGTCCAGCCGGTCGGTGAACAGGTACTGCTTGAGCACCGAGAGCTCGCTGGAGAGCGAGCGCATCTCCAGCGCCTTTCTCACCGAGGTCACCAGCCTCTTCACCTCGATCGGCTTGACCAGGTAGTCGAAGGCCCCCTCCTTGATGCAGTTGACCACCAGCTCCACGTCGTTGTTGGCGGTGGCGAGGATGACCGGTATCTGGGGGTGGCGGGAGACGATCTGGGGGAGGAGCTCCTGGCCGGTCAGGTTCGGCATCCTCAGGTCGAGGACGATCACGGAGACCTCCTCGCGGGCGAGGAGGTCGAGGACCTTGCGGCTGTCCGATTCGGTGAGCACCTCGCGGTATCCGCTGGTGATGAGGCAGCTTTTGCAGCTCTCCAGGATCTGGGTCTCGTCGTCAACCAGCAGGATGCGCTGCAGATGCTTGTTTTCCCGTATCACGTTTCTGACTCCTAGCGGTGCCCGCCACCTTCCTCATCCGGGGCGGCAGGGGAAGCGGTCAGGCGGGGAGGGTGAAATAGAAGGCGGCTCCCAGGCCCGGTTCCCCCTCGGCCCAGACCCTGCCGCCGTGGCGCTCCACTATGCGCTGAACGGTGGCGAGCCCGATGCCGGTTCCTGAGAACTCCTGATCCGAGTGGAGCCTTTGGAAGGGGTGGAAAAGCTTGCCGCAAAGCGCCATGTCGAAGCCGGCGCCGTTGTCACGGACGAAATATGCCCTTTCCCTACCTATCACGTCAAGTCCAAATTCGATGACCCCCTTATCCTTCCCCCCCGTGTATTTGCACGCGTTGTCGAGGAGATTGAAGAGGACCACCCGGACGAGGTCCGGATCGCAGGAGGCCGACAGGCCGGGGGAGATCGCGAAGCTAAGCTCGCGGCCGGCATAGCGGCAGGCGAGCTCGACGGAGATCACCTGGGCCATCTCGCTCAGGTCGGCCTCCCGCCTGGCCAGCTCGTGGCGGCCGGCCCGCGAGAAGTCGAGCAGGGTGCGGATCAGGGCGCCCATCTCCACCGTCTCGTCCTCGATGATGCCGATGAAGCGGCGGCACTGCTCGTCGAGGGTGGGGCCGTAGATTTCGGCGATCAGCTGGCAGTAGCCGCTGATCTTGGTGAGCGGCGAGCGGAGGTCGTGGGAGATGGTGTGGCCGAAGGCCTCCAGGTCCCGGTTGGCGAGCTCGAGGTCGCGGGCGCGGGCGGCCAGCCGGTGGTTCAGCTCCTCGATCTCCCGGGCCGCCCGCTCGCGCTCGCGCTGCTGGCTGAGAAGGCGCAGCGACTCCTCGACGGCGGCGAAGAGCTTGGCGCTCTCGATCGGCTTCAGGACGTAGCGGCTCACCCCGATCTCGATCGACTTGATCAGGTAATCGAGGTCGGAGTGGGCGGTGGTCACCACGATGGGGACCTTGGGGTCGCTCTCCAAGATCCGTCTCGCCATCTCGATACCGTTCATGGCGGGCATCTTGATGTCGGTCACCACCAGGTCGGGGCGCTCGTCCCGGAAGCGCGCGAGCCCGCCGGCCCCGTCCCCGGCCCAGAGGAGGGTCAGCTCGGGGAAGCGCCTCCCCAGCATGGTGAGCACCGCCTGCCGGGTGATCTCCTCGTCCTCCACGTACAAAAGCCTGAGCCCTTCCCCCCATGGCCGCTCGTCTTTCATCTCACACCTCGATCCTGAACTCGGCTCCCCCCGCCACGTTGCGGGCGGTGATGGAGCCGTTCATGCTCTTCTCCACGATGTTCTTGGCCATGAACAGGCCGATGCCGGTCCCCTTCCCCTGCTCCTTGGTGGTGAAGTAGGGCTCGAAGATGCGGCCGATCACCTCGTCGGGGATCCCCCCCGCGTTGTCGGCGATGGTCAGGACCGCCTTCCCCCCCTCGCCGAAGAGCCTCACCTCGATGCGGGGGTCGCGGCAGCGGGCGGTCGAGAAGGCGTCCATGGAGTTGCTGAAGATGTTCAAAAGCACCTGGGAGAACTCGTTGGGGTAGCCGGCCACCCGGGGGGCCTCGCCGGAGCGGACCTCGACCACGATCCCCTTGTCGTTGAGGCTCCCGTTGACCAGGGCGAGCGTCCGCTCCACCACCGGGGCCAGGTCGAACTCGCTCTTTTGGCGGTCGGGGGCGAAGAAGTTGCGGAAGTCGTCGATGGTCTGGGACATGTGCCTGACGAGCTGCATGATCTTGGTGGTCGAGGCGTAGAGGTGGTCGGGGGTGAAGGTGCCGTACTCGTGGCTCAGGGTGAGGTCCTGGACCAGGAGCCCCACCGCGTTCAGGGGCTGGCGCCACTGGTGGGCGATGTTGCCGAGCATCTCCCCCATGGCCGCCTGGCGCGACTGCTGGATCAGCACCTCGTCCTTCTTCCTGAGCTCCTCCATGGCCTGCAGCCTTTCGGCGGTCTCGCGGGTGAGCGCGGCGGTCCGCTCGGCCACCCGCTGCTCGAGCTCCCGGTTTAGCCGGGAGAGGGAGTGCTGGGTGGCCAAAAGCTCCTGGTTCTTGTCGGCGGCGAGCTCGTAGGTGGCGAGCAGGAGCTCGACGATCTGGGCCCGGCCGGCGTCGATCCGGTAGCTGCGGTCCCGGTAGCGGATCTCCACCGGCTCGCCGGGCTCCCACCCGGAGCGCCCCCCGTGGCCGGAGAAGACGGTGGCGATCCGGTTCAGGAGCAGGGTGTTGCGGTACGGCTTGGAGACGAAGTAGTCGGCGCCCGCCTCCAGGGAGTTCAGGACGTCGGCCGGGTCGTTTAGGTGGGTGAGGAGGATGATGGGGGTCCCCCGGGCGCTCCCCTCCCTGCGCACCCGGCGGCAGAGCTCGAGGCCGTCCATCTCGGGCATCATGATGTCGCTGATCACCAGGTCGGGGCGGTGCTCCTCGATGAGCGGCAGGGCGTCCGCCCCGTTTCTGGCGCTCCGCACCCGGTAGCCGTTGGCCAGGAGAAGATGCTCCAGGAACTTCGCCTGGGTGGGACTGTCGTCGACGATGAGGATCAGGCGCGGGGCGCCGGCGGTGGTCATGGTACCTCCTGCGTTGCGAGGGAGTGGGGGGAGCCCAGGCGGATCAAGAGCCGGACGATCCCGTCCGGGGGGAGCACGTAGCGGGCGGCCCCCAGCGCCACCGCGGCCCCCGGCATGCCGAACACCACCGAGCTCTCCCGGTCCTGGGCCACGGTGATCCCCCCCTTGTCCCGGATGGCCAAAAGGCCACGGGCGCCGTCGCTCCCCATCCCGGAGAGGAGGACCCCGGCGGCCCGGGGGCCGAAACGGAGCGCCACCGAACGGAAGAGGGCGCAGACCGCGGGCCTTAAGCCGTTGACCGGCGGCGCGGTGGAGAGCTGCACCCGCTCCCCCGGCCCCGCCTCCAGGTGGCTCCCCTCGGGGGCCACGTAGACCCTCCCCCCCAGCAGCGGCTCACCCTGCTGGGCCAGCGCGACCGGGAGACGGGAGTTCTGGTTGAGCCAATGGACGAAGTTGCCGGTGAAGCCGTCGGCCATGTGCTGCACCACCATGACCGGGAGGGGGAAGCGCTCCGGCAGCGAGGAGAGGATCTCCCCCAGCAGCGGGGGGCCTCCGGTGGAGGCACCGATGGCCACCACCCGGACCGGCCCGTCGGGGAGCGCCTCGGGGGAAGCGGAGGGGGGGGGAGCGGCAGCCGGCGGGCGGGGGAAGGTGCGCCGCACCACCTTGATCTCGGCCATGAGCTTCACGTGGCGGATCAGCTTCTCCACCGAGGCGGCGTGCCGCGGGGTTCCCGGCGGCTCCGGCTTGGCGAGCACCATGAGGGCGCCCGCCTCCATCACCCGGAAGAGGGTGGAGGAATCGGCGGGGTCGACCTTGGAGGTGACGATCACCACCGGGACCGGGGAGAGGGACATGATGGCGCGGGTCGCCTCGTAGCCGTCCATCCCCGGGAGGTGGAGGTCCATGGTCACCAGGTCGGGACGGAGGGAGGCGGCCGCCTCGACCGCGGCTTCGCCGGTCTCGGCGCACCCCACCACGGTGATCGCCGGATCACTCTCCAAGGCCGCCACCAGTGCCCGCTGCACGGTGCGGCTATCTTCCACCACCAGTACCCTGATCACCCGTCTCCCCTTCAGGTCAGTTTGCCGATCACCTCGATGAGGCTGCTCTGGTCGAAGCTGCTCTTGACGAGGTAGGCGTCGGCCCCCACCTCGATCCCCCGCTCGCGCTGGGCGCGGGACTCAAGCCCGGTCACCAGCACCACCGGGAGCCCCGACCACCGGCTGTCGCGCCTGATGGCGGCGGTCAGCTCGAAGCCGTCCAGCCGCGGCATCTCCACGTCGGAGACCACCAGGTCGAAGCGCTCCCCCTTCAAACGGTCGAGGGCGTCCTGGCCGTCCACCGCGGTGGAGACCCGGAAGCCGCTCGACTCCAGGATGTTCTTCAAGAGGGTCCGCGAGGTGATGGAGTCCTCGGCCACCAGCACCGAGAGCTGGCGCGCCTCATCGGCGCTTCGGCGCCGGGTGGCCGCGTCGCCGCGGGACAGCGCCGAGCGGAAGAGGTCGGCGGGGTTGGCCACCGGGACCACCTTCCCGTCCCCGAGCACCGCCCCCCCCACCACGTTGCGGACCCGCGACAGCTGGCTCCCGAGCGGCTTGACCAGCATCTCCTGGACCCCGATCACCCGCTGCACCGCGAAGGCGAGCCTCCTGCCGGCGGCGTTGAGGACCACGAGCGGCTGGAAACCGCCCGCCGGGGGGAGCCCCTCGGGGAGCTCCAGCACCCGGGCGAGGCTCACCAGGGGGACCACCTCGCCGGCCAAAAGCACGGTCTCCCGGTTCTCCACGCTCCTGATATCCTCCACCCCGACCCGGGTCCCGAGCTCGACCGCCTGGGCCGGGATCAGGCAGAGGCGCCCCCCCGCCTCCACCAAAAGCCCCTCCATGCGCGAAAAGCTGAGCGGCAGGGTGATGGTGAAGGAGGTCCCCTTCCCCGGCTCGCTCGCCACCGCCACCCCCCCTCCGAGCTTCTCCACCGACTCCCGCACGATGGCGAGCCCCACCCCGCGGCCGGAGAGGTTGGTGACCAGGGGGGAGGTGGAGACCCCGGACTCGAAGATGAGGCGCATGACCTCGGCGCCGGAGAGCCGCTCGAGCGCCTCGGCGGTCACCGTCCCCGCCTTGAGGGCCGCGCCCCGGACCGCGTCGAGGTCGATCCCGCGGCCGTCGTCGCTCACCACCACCTGGAGCCGGTTGGCGTCCGGGAAGAGGGGGCGGATCTCGATCGTGCCCCGGTCCCCTTTCCCCGCCCCGCGCCGCTCGGCGGCCGGCTCGATGCCGTGGTCCATCACGTTGCGCAAAAGGTGCAGAAGCGGCTCCCTGAGCTCGGCCAGGATGCGGCGGTCCACCTCGAGGAGGGCGTCGGGGGTGACGAGCTCGGCCTCCTTCCCCAGCTCGCGCCCCAGGTCGCGGACCAGCTTCCCCAGCGGGGAGGTCAGCCAGGAGAAGGGGAGGAGCTGCAGCTTCTTGAGCTCGGCCAGGAGCGGATCGACCGCCCCCTCCAGCCCCCAGAGGTGCCGCTCGGCCCGTCCCTCGAGCTGCCTCACCACCCCCTCGGTCACCCGCTCGCCGGCGGCGAACTGTGCGAGGAGCGGGGCTAGCTGCGACGACTCACCGCCGGGCCGGCCGCGCCGGATCGCCTCCCGGGCCAGGTCCAGGGCCCGTCCCCGCTCCCCGGCCCGGCCGGCCAGTTCGGCGGCCAGCGCCCCCACCTCCTCGCGAAGGAGAAGGGCGTCGAGCTTGGCGGTGGCGAGCTCCTCGGCCTGCAAGAGGAGCGATTCCAGCAGATGGGCGGAGACCCGCACCGTCTCCGGCTGGGGGGCCGGGGGGGAGGGAAGCGGGCGGCCCGGGGGGGAGAGGGTCCCTCCCCCGGGTTCGCCGGCGGCCTTGGGCGGCGGCAGCGGCGGGGCGGCCTCCCCGGCGATAATCCGGGTGAGGAGGTTCACCCCGGCATGGAGCCGGTCGAGGAGCTCGGCCCCCAGGGCGAGCTCGCCGCGCTTCGCACAGGCCACGAGATGCTCGAGCTCCTGGCACTCCTTGGCCACCTCCACCAGGTTGACCGCGTGAGCGGCCCCCTTCAGGGTGTGCATGCGGCGAAAGAGGGCCTCCAGCAGCCGGCCGTGCCCGGCCGGCTCCCCCCGCTCCAGCTCCAGGAGCAGCTCGCCGAGCCCGGCCAGCTGTTCCTGGGCCTCGGCGCGGAAGGTCTCCAGAAGCTCCCTCAGGAGGTTCTCCACTTCAGGCATGGCGCCCCTCCCCCCCGAGGCCGCGCGGTATCCCGGCCCCCTTCGTCATGCCACCAGGTAGCGGCTCACCAGCTGCTGGAGCTTCTGGTTCAGCTGGTAGAGGTCGCGGGCCGCCGCCTCAATCTGGCGCGAGCCGTCGAGGTTCTGGCTGGAGGCCTGGTTGATGCTCTGCACGGCGATGGCGATCTGGTCCATGCCGATCGCCTGCTCCTGGGTGGAGGTCACGATCTGCAAGGTGGCGTTGGAGGACTCCTCGATGGCCTGGGAGAGCTGGCGGATGGCCTCCCCCGCCTCGCCGGACTGCTTCACCCCGCTCTCGACCGCCTTACTCCCCTGCTCGGTGGCGAGGACCGCGGAGGTGGTCGCCTTCTGGATGTAGCCGAGGATGTTCCTGACCTGGGCGGTCGCCTGCTTGGACTGGGTGGCGAGGTTCTTGACCTCCTGGGCCACCACCGCGAAACCCTTGCCGTGCTCCCCGGCCTTGGCCGCCTCGATGGCGGCATTGACCGCCAAGAGGTTGGACTGTTCGGCGAGGTCGTTGACGGTGGCGATGATCTCGCCGATCGCCTGGCTCTGCTCGGAGAGGTTGACGATCCGCTCGGCGATGAAGGCCATCCGCTCGTCGATCCCCCGCATCCCCTCGATGGCGCTCTCCACCGACTCCCTCCCGGTCTTGGCCACCTGGACCGCCTCGTGCGAGCGGTCGTAGACCTGGCGGGACTTCTGGGAGGCGAGGTCGGTGGTCTGGCGGACCTCCTGGACGGTGGCGTTGGTCTCGGAGACCGAGGCGGCGGTCTGGGCCGAGCTGGAGGCGAGCTCGGAGACGGTGGTCATGATCTCGCCGGCCGAGCGGGCCAAGACGTTGACGGTCTCCCGGATCTCCAGGTTGAGCTCGCGCAGGCTCCTCGCCATGGCGGCGAAGGAGGTTCCCAGCTGGTCCCGAGGCGAGGCGGGTACCACCTGGACGGTGAGATCGCCGGCGGCCAGCCGGTCGGCATTGGCGGCGAGCCTCTTAAGCGAGGCGACCATGTTCTGCATGGCCAGGCCGAAGACGTCCCGCTCGGAGGCGGGGACCACCTCCACCTCCAGGTCCCCCAGCGCGATCCGGTTGGCGCTCTCCCCCATCCGGCGCAGCGACTCCACCATCTGCCCCATGGCGGCCAGCAGGGTCCCGAGCTCGTCGCCTGAGCCGGAGCCGATCTCCACCGAGAGGTCGCCCTGGGCGAGCCTCTGGGCCGCCGCCACCGCGTTCGAGAGGGGACCGGTGATGGAGGCGGTGATGACCGCCGCGATGAAGAGGGCGGTGAGTCCGGCCGCCACCACCAGGAAGGCGGTCAGCATCCAGGTGGAGCGCTCGTTGTCGCGGGCCTCCTGCTCGAAGGTGCGGGCCTTGTTGGTGGAGAACTTGAGCACCTCGTCGATCTGGCCGTCGATGCGGGAGACCGTGTCGCGGGCGAAGGTCTTGTGGAACTGGGCGGCCTCGGCCAGCTTGCCGTGGCTCACGAGGTCGATGGTGCGGGCCCGGACCGGCTTCCAGGCGTCCATGGACTGGCGCACCCGGTCGATCATGACGGGGTCGCCTAAGAAGTGCTCCCTGGCCAGGGCGAGCTGTTCGTAGACCACCTTCTCGTTGGCGTCGACGTCGCGGATGGCGGTCTCACGCTCCAGGGGGTCGCTCCCGTAGAGCACCAGGTCCTTCATGCTCCGGTGCATCATGATCACGTGCTGGTCGACCTCGCCGATGGCCTTAACCACCGTGAAGGGGTGCTGGTAGAAGTTGGTCACCAGGTGGGACTGGGCGGAAAGGTTCCTCAGGGAGAGGATCCCGACCAGGACCAGGAAAAGGACCAGCAGGCCGAAACCGGCCACCAGCCGGGTCCGGATCTTCAGATTTTTCAGCATGACACCCCCTGTCTGCAGGATAGCGATTGGCATGACATATCAGCTTACCTCCTCGTGCACCACCAGGCGCGGGTCGGCCAGCACCTTGGCGAGGTCCAAGACCGCCAGCCGGTCGGCGGTGACCCCGGTGAGGAAATCCCCCCCGGTGCCGGAGAGGGTGATGGGGGGAGGCTGGAGCGCCCCCCGGGAAAGCGACCTCACTCCCACCACGGCGTCGGCCAGGATGCCGAACTCCAGCGCCCCGTCGCCGACCACGATCAGGCGGTTCAGGTCGGAGAGGCCGGGGGCGGGGATTTCGAGGAAGCGACGGAGATCGACGATGGAGACGATCCTTCCCCGCACCTGGACGATGCCGAGCACGAAGGGAGGGGTGCAGAAAAGCGGCGTGAACTCGGTGACCGCCAGGGTCTCCTTGACGAAGGAGAGCTCCACCCCCCACTTCTCCCCGGAGAGCCGGAACTCGAGGCAGTCGAACCTCGGCCCCGCGTCCTCCTCCTGTTCCGGGCGCACCGCCAGCCGGCGGGCGCGGGCAAGGAGGATCTCCCGCTCCCGCTCGTGGTCGAGCTCGAGTTCGCCGGGGAGCTCCTCCCCGACCCCCTCGTCAGCGTTCACCTCTTCCCGTTCACCAGCCATCTAGCATCCCTCCGCTCCCCCCTCGGCAAGGGGGGAACCTTTTTTCCTTCTCGCTCCCCCCTCGGCAGGGGTGGAGCCCAAAAGTCCCCGGACCATCTCGGCCAGCCGTCCGGCGGTCAGTCCCTCGGCCTCGGGGAGCACCTCGTGGGGGAGCCTTCGCTCCAAAAGCCTCAGGGCGTTCATGAAGCAGCGGCGGGACTCCCCCGGCTCGCCGCACCGCCTTTTGAGGTTTCCCAGCGCCAGGTAGGCCATGAGATGGTCGTGGTCGATGAAGAGGGCCGTTCTCAGGGCGCGGGCCGCCCCCCCGTCGTCCCCCTGCTGCTCGAGGATCAGCGAGAGGAGGTAGTGGCTGGCGGCACTCAGCCGGTCGCAGTCGATCGCCTTACGGCAGAGCCCGGCCGCCTCCTCGCAAAGACCCAGGTTGGCGAGCGCCCGGGCCGAGAGGGCGAGGGACCGGGCCCCGAGCTCCCCCTCGGGGGGGATGGGGCGGCAGCGCTCCGCCGCCTCCCGGTAGCGCCCCTCCCGGTACAGATCCAGCGCCTCCCGGTACCGCGCCTCCCCCTCGCCCTCGGGGAGCCCGGAAGGGGGGGGCGGGGCGGCCGCGGCAGGGGGAGCCTGCGGCGGGGCGGGGGGCGGTACGGCGGCAGGCTCGGGCCGCGGGGGCGGGCGGAGGCGGCGGTGCCCTTCGGCCGGCCCGGGGGGAAAAGGCCGGGGCGCTCCCCCCGCGGGGTGGGAGGGGGCGAGCGGGCCGGACTTCTCCAGCACGAAGGTGCCACCCGCGTGCAGGCAGCGGAAACCGCCGAGGTTTCGGTGGTCCACCTCGGTGGGGGCCACGAAGAGCCATCCCCCCTCCCTCAGCAGCCCGTGCAGCCCGGCCTGGGTCTTAAGCGCCTGGGCCGGGGTGAAGTAGAGCATCACGTTGCGGCAGAAGATCAGGTCCGCCTCGTCGAGCCCGGTAGCGTGCCGGAAGGAGGAGGGCTCCGCCAGGTTGAGCCGGCAAAAACGGACCATCGACCTGACCCGCGGCGAGAGCTCGAAGCGGCCGTCGGCCAGCCGGGTGAAGTACTCCCAAAGCCACGGCGGCGCGTTCCTGAACGACCAGGGGGTGTAGATCCCGGCGCGGGCCCGGGCGAGGGCGTTCTCGTTGAGGTCGCTTCCCACCAGCTGGATCTCCCAGGCCGGCAGGTCCGGGATCAGCCGGCTCAGCAGGATGGCGATGGTGTACGGCTCCTCGCCGCTCGAGCACCCCGCGCTCCAGATGGTGAGCCTGAGCCTCCCCTCCCGGCGGCGGGCCGCCACCAGCTCGGGGAGGAGCCGCTCCTCGAAGAGGCGGAAACTCTTGGGGTCGCGCAGAAAGTAGGTCTCGCCGATGGTGAGGACGCCGGCGAGCTTCTCCAGCTCCCCCGGGGGGGTGGGCCGGGCGGTCAAAAGCCACAAAAGGTACGGCTCGCAGGCGGGAAAGCCCGACTCCCGCGCCAGCGGGGAGACCCGGCTCTCCAGCTCCTCCAGCCGCTCGGGACCGAAATGCAGCCCAAGCGTGCGGGAAACGAAGGAGGCGAAGAGTTTGAGGGTCTCCTCCCCGGCGGGCCGGGTCATGACCTGAGGCTCTCCAGAGCCTCCTGGATCTCGCGTTCCTCGCTTCGAAAGAGGAGGGTCTCCAGGTCGTGGATCAGCACGAGCCCCTCTTCCCCGCTTCCCACCCCCTCGAGAAGGCCCAGCCCCGCCATCACCCGCTCGGGGGGATGGACGGCCAGCGCCCCCCCCTCGATCACCTCGCCGGCGGCATCCACCGCGAGCCCGAGCCTGAGCGCCCCCGCCCGCACCACGAGGAAGTGGTCCGAGCAAGAGATTTCGCGCAGCGGCAGCCGGAAGCGCCTGCGGAGATCGAGGACCGGCAGGGGCTCGCCCTGCAGGTCCAAAAGGCCGAGCACCACCTCCGGCGCGCTCGGCAAGGGGGTGAGCGCCGCCGCCGGCAGCACCCGCTGGACGGCCTCCAGCCGGACGGCATACCGCTGTCCGGCCAGGGTGAAGGTGAGCAGATGGGAAGTCGTGATCTCCCTCCTAGTGTGGGGTGACCGGCAAGGTGGGGGGGAAGGCGCGCCCCACCACGTCGAAGAGCTGGTGCCGGTCGACCGGCTTGATTATGTACTCGCTGACGCCGCACTGCTCGGCGTCCCGGCGGCAGGTGGTTTCCGAGTGGGCGGAGATGGCGATGACGACCGTCCCGGGGGCCTCGGCGCGGATGGCCCGGGTCATCTCGATGCCGTTCAACACCGGCATGTTGATGTCGGTGATGACCAGCACCGGCCGGTGGCGCCGGAAGAGCTCCAGCCCCTCTTGGCCGTTCTCGGCCGCATGGATGGCGACCCCGGGGAACTTCATCCCCAGCATGCGCCCCATGGTTTCCCGCGCGGCCGGATCGTCCTCGACCAGCAGGATGCCGGCCCTGTCGTGAATCGGGTGCTTCATGAAAATGGTTGACCTCGTGCTGAAATCGCCCGCCGGCGGAACCGGGGGGGAATTGGTTACTTCCGGGGATGAGCGCCGCCGGCGGCTGGGGGGCCGCCGGGTGATGCAGGCGCGGGGTGAATCGGCTAAACCGGTGACGTGCGGAGGAGACGATAGTCGGCGGGGCGGGAAGGCGATCGTTCGCCGGACGGTCCACGACCTTCCACCGGGATCGGGGGTGGAAGCCCGCGGCCACTCCGGGGAGGAGGTAACCGACGGTGGAGCCACCGTCGCGGGGACGGCATCGTGCTTCCTATCGGGGGGCGCTTCCCGGACCGCCGACGGCGATCCGCATTTCACTGGTCATGGCCGCCTGCAGGCCGGAAGAGCAGGGTCGACACGGTCACCTTACATAGCACATCAGCCGGCCCGCATAAAGCGAAAACCGGACCTAGGTCCGGTCATCCGCTGATTCGGTAGCTGCGGTGGATGGCTCCGGGGACCGTCTCCCCCAGGGCCGCCTCCATGGCGGTGAAGAGCTCCTGCACCCGGTACGGTTTGCCGATGGCGGCCGTCACCCCGAGGAGCGCCACCTTTTCCCGCCACCAGGGATCCCCCCCGGCGCTGACCACGAGGACCGGGGTCTCCTTTTTGACCGCCCGCATCCGCCCGATCATCTCCAGCCCCCCGAGCACCGGGAGGTCCAGGTCGGCGATCACCAGGTCGGGGGATTTCTCCCTGAAGATGCGGACCCCCTCCTCGCCGTTGTCGGAGCTCACCACGGTGGCCTGGGGAAACTCCCAGGAGATGAGGAGGGTCATGGTCCGCCCCGCCTGGTGATCGTCCTCGACGATCAGCACCGTAAAGCCGTGGCCGCGCATCCCCGCGGTGGTCATCCCCCTCCCCTCCATGGCCGCTCCTAGCTATGGGCGGAGTGGAAAGGCGAGGGCTCGGGGAGCTCGACGAAGCAGCGGAGCTTCTCCAGCGCCTTGGACTCGATCTGGCGGATCCGCTCGCGGGTCACCCCGAAGTTTCTCCCGATGTTGTCCAGGGTCTGCGGCTCCCCGTCGTCCAGCCCGAAGCGCATGGTGAGGATCTTCTTCTCACCTTCGGAGAGGGTCTCGAAGCAGCGGGCGACCAGGTCGTAGCGGTCGAGGTCCTCCAGGAGCACCGCCGGCGAGATGGTGGAGGTGTCCTCGATGGTGTCGATCAGGAAATAGTCGTTGCTGTCGCCCAGCGGCCGCTCGATGGAGTAGGTCTTCTTCAGGAACACCATCAGGCGGCGGACCTGGGCCGGGTCGGTCCCCATGGCGTCGGCGATCTCCTTGGTGGACGGCTCGCGGTTCATCTGCTGCACGAGCTGGCGGGTGACCCGCATCATCTTGTTGATGTCGTCCGAGATATGCACCGGGAGCCGGATGGTGCGCGACTGGTTGACCAGCGCCCGTTCGATCGACTGCCTGATCCACCAGGTGGCGTAGGTGGAGAACCGGCACTCCTTGGAGAGCTTGAAGCGCTCGACCGCCTTGATGAGCCCCAGGTTCCCCTCTTCGATGAGGTCGAGGAAGGGGAGCCCCCGGTTCATGTACCTTTTGGCGATCTTGACCACCAGCCGGAGGTTGCAGACGATCATCCGGTCACGGGCCGCCTTGTCTCCCTTGGCAATCTTGGCCGCGAGCTCCCGCTCCTCCTCGGCCGACAAGAGACGGGTCCTCTGGATCTCCTTCAGATAGAGCTTGATGGCGTCGTCGAAATGCTCCTCGACCGCCGCCCGGCGTTCCTCCTCGGCCTCGCCCTCGTCCGTCTCTTCCATTTCGTCCGCCTCCTCGGCCTCCATCTCGTCCAACTCCGGCTCGGGATCGAGGAACGGGTCCCGTTCTTCCAAAAGCGCACAGCTATCCATACTGCATCTCCCAGGCCCGTGCCCGGTTAGGCGAGCGGGTTGTTGAAGGATTTTTTCCGGTTGGCCACGATGGTGGAATCGACCATCTCGCCGCAGCAGACGCACTTCCAGGCCTCGAACGACCTGACGAAATCGTAGTATTTCTCGGCAAACATCCTGCCTTTGCATTTAGGGCATGTCATGACCGGCCTCCGCCCCCCGAAGGGGTATTTTTATCAGTGATGTGGCGTGATTATCGTTGCACAGCAGTTTACTTAGAGGCAGGAAGCGTGCCAGCCGGCCGCGAGGCGGGTAAGGGCTCGATTCCGCGCGGTTTATCCCGGAAAAGGAGGAAAGTCCGGACGCGAAAGGGGTGCGAAAAATGCGACAGCCACGGGTTGCCCTGCCTGCAAGATCCCGATTTACAAGGGGAAAGCCATCCTTGTCGAAAAAAGAGCACGCAATAATTGGCGACACCCTTGCCGGGAGCGGCTAGGCCTTCGCTCCATCCGGGTCGGCAGGCAGACCAATTCAGTGTACACCCATCGCTCCATCCAGGTTGGCAAGCAGACGAATTCGGTGTACATAGATAGCCGAAAGGTGGTCCAGTGGGGAGCCGGCGCTATCGCCGACCGATCGATGGGAGGATATGGCAGGTGAGGGAGCAAAAGGTAAACAGCGGCCGGTGGGGAAAGGGTGGCATCAGGCGCCTTCCCCTGCTCAAGGGGGTGCTCCCCCTGGATCGCTCGCGGCTGGGGGGAGAACTCTTCGCCGGGGTGACCCTGGCGGCGCTCGCCATCCCGGAGGTGATGGGATACACGAGGATTTCCGGGACCCCGGTGGTGACCGGACTCTACACCCTCCTCGTCCCGATGATCCTCTTCGCCTTCTTCGGGGCCTCGCGCCACCTGGTGGTCGGGGCCGACTCCGCCACCGCCGCCATCCTGGCGGGGGGGCTCGCCACCATGGCGGTCCCCGGCTCGCCGCAGTGGCTCTCGCTCGCCGGGGTACTGGCGCTGATGGCGGCCGGCATGCTCCTGCTGGCCCGGCTGGCCCGGCTCGGTTTTCTGGCCGACTTCCTCTCCCGCACGGTGCTGGTCGGCTTTCTCAGCGGCGTGGGTGTGCAGGTCGCCGCGGGCGAGCTTCCCGGGATGCTCGGGATCTCCGCCGGGGGGGGGAACGGGGTGGCCAAGGTGATTGCCGTCATCCGCCACTTCGGGGAAGCCAACCCGGCCACCGTGGCCCTCTCCGGCGCCATGCTGGTCGTGGTGCTGGGCGGCCGCCGGCTCTCCTCCAGCATCCCGGGGCCGCTTTTGGCCATCGCCGGATCCGTCGCGGCCGGCTGGGGACTCGACCTGGAGCGCTACGGGGTCCGGCTCCTCGGGACCGTCCCGGGTGGGCTCCCCACCTTCGCCATCCCGCCGCAGACCTGGCAGTGGGGGGTGATCCGCACCCTGGCCCCCACCGCCTTCGCCATGTTCGTCGTCATCCTCGCCCAGAGCGCCGCCACCTCGCGCGCCTACGCGGCCCGCTACCACGAGGAGCTGGACGACAACCTCGACCTGGTGGGGCTTTCGCTGGCCAACATCGGGGCGGGACTCACCGGGACCTTCGTGGTCAACGGCAGCCCGACCAAGACCCAGATGGTGGAGAGCGCGGGAGGGAGGAGCCAGCTCTCCCAGCTGACCGCGAGCTTCTGCGTGCTGGCGGTGCTCCTGTTCCTCACCGCCCCCCTCGCCTACCTCCCCACCGCCGCCCTCTCCACGGTGGTCTTCCTGATCGGGATGGAGCTCATCGACCTGGGGGGACTCAGGCGGATCTACCTCGAGCGCCCCTGGGAATTCTGGGTGGCGCTCATTACCGCGGTGACCGTGATCGTGGTGGGGGTCGAGCAGAGCATCCTGCTGGCCATCGTCATGTCGCTCGTGGTGCACACCCGGCACGGCTACCTGGTTAACAACATGCTGCTGGTCTCCGACGGCCGGGGAAGCTGGAGGCAGCAGAAGGTGGAGAAACCGGAGCAGATCCTCCCCGGGCTGATGATGTACCGCTTCATGCACAACCTCTACTACGCCAACGCCCACCTCCTGTACGAGGAGGTAGGGAGGCTCGTGCGGGAGAGCTCCCCTCACCTCACCTGGTTCTGCATCGACGCCGCCGCGGTCAACGACGTCGACTTCACCGCCGCCGAGGCGCTGCGGCACCTGCACCGGATGGTGGAGGGGGAAGGGGTCAAGGTGGTCTTCTGCGACCTGGTCGAACACGTGAGAAACGAGTTCGACCGCTCCGGGCTCACCCAGCTCTTCGGCGAGAGCGCCTTCTACCCCTCCATCGCCGCCGTGCTCGCCGACTACCGGGACCGCTTCCCCGGCCACGAGGGCCCAGAGTGACGACAGCCGGCACGTGCCCTTCCCCCGGCATCACTACCTGGCCACCGACCTCCACTCTCAGACCGGAGCCCGTTTCGGTGAAGTGACCTCCTTGAAAAGAGTCATGGCGAGGGAGACTGAAAGAGAGCGGGGGCGGATTGGGATTTTTGTTCCTGAGATTGTCAAAGCGGCCGGAAGGAGAGGGCCGGCGGCGGATAACACCAATAATTTTATTGATTATTTTTTATAATATTGTAATATCTCCCACGACTCCGGCCGCTGTGACACAGAGTGTGCCCCCGGAGGTATGGCCCCTGCCGCCCCATGCACCGGCAGCCGGCACCGAAAGAATAAGGAGATGACGTGTTCATCGTTCTTCTCAACTACTTGAAGCCCCTCACCGAGGTGGACCGCTTCGTCGGCGAGCACCGCCAATTCCTGGAGAAGTACTACGCCTCGGAGGATTTCCTCATGTCGGGGCGCAGGGAGCCGCGCACCGGCGGGGTCATCATCTCCACGGCCAAGACCCGCGAGGAGATCGAAAGCATCATCCTCAACGACCCTTTCCACCGCGAGAACATCGCCGAGTACGAGATCATCGAGTTCGTCCCCTCCATGACCGCGCCGCAGCTGGCGGCTCTCCGGCTCCCCTAGCAGCCGGCCTCTCAATCGCCCAGGTAGTTCTTCGCCCAGTTGCACATCATTTCGAGCACGGGATAGATGCTCCTCCCTTTTTCGGTAAGAGAATATTCCACCTTCGGCGGAACCTGCGGGTAAACCTCCCGGTGTACCAGCCCGTCCGCCTCCAACTCCCGCAACTGCTGGGTCAGCATCTTCCGGGTGGTGTCGGCAAACTGCCGTTGCAGGTCTGAAAAGCGCATGGTCTCCTGGGCCAGGTGCCACAGGATCGAGGCCTTCCACTTCCCCCCCACCACCGCCAGGGTGAGATCAATGCCGCACCTGTATTCCTTCTCCCGGTAGACCATCGGTTCGCCGGACGACTGGTTCTCGTTCATCTTTGCCACCTCGTTGGCATAGGTTACCTGTCGGGTACTACGTCCCCTAAAGGTAACTACGTTCCAGTAAAGTACGTAGTTGATCTTTGGGAGCGTAGGAGTAAAGTTAGCACACTGATTTGCCATTGGGAAGCGAGTTCCGATCAAACCGAGAAATGGAGGAGTAGCGATGAGAGTGGTAGCGTTCAACGGCAGCCCCAACAGCGAGGGGAATACCTGGCACGCCCTGAAGATGGTGACGGCGGAACTGGAGAAAGAGGGGATCGAGACGGAGATCGTCCAGGTAGGGAACAAGGTCATCAGGGGATGCCTCGCCTGCGGCGGCTGCGCCAGAAACAAAAACGAGCGGTGCGTGATCGATGACGAGGTCAACGGCTGGGTGCAGAAGATGAAGGAGGCCGACGGCATCCTCCTCGGCTCGCCGGTGCATTACGCAGCGATGGCGGGGACCATGAAATCCTTTCTCGACCGCGCCTTCTACGTGGCCGGGGTCAACGACGGCCTGCTCCGCCACAAGGTCGGCGCCTCCGTGGTCGCGGTACGCCGCTCCGGCGGGCTTCCCACCTTCAACCAGCTGAACAACTTCATGCTCTACGCCGAGATGCTCATGCCCACTTCCAACTACTGGAACGTCATCCACGGCCGCGCGCCCGGCGAGGTGAGCGAGGACAGCGAAGGGGTGCAGATCATGCGGGTACTCGGAAAGAACATGGCCTGGCTCATGAAACTGGTCGAGCACGGCAAGGGAGCCATCACCCCTCCCGAGCGGGAACCGAAGACCTTTTTCAGCTTCATCCACTAAATAAGGAGATCGCCATGTCAAAGCTGTCGATTGTCGCACGGCTCAAAGTGAAACCGGAGGCGGTGGAACAGGTCAAAAGCGAGCTGACCAAGCTGGTCGCTCCCACCCGCAAGGAAGAGGGATGCCTCGAATACAACCTGCACCAGGACAATGACACCCCGGAACTCTTTGTCTTCTACGAGAACTGGGAGAGTGCCGCCCATCTCGACAGGCACAAGGAGAGCGATCACTACCGGCACTGCTTCGGCACCATCGGTGGCCTCATAGAGGAGAGAAGCCTCCAGAAGCTCACCTGCCTTGAGTGATCCGGTGACAGGGATCAAGCGCCCTAATCATTAGACAAAACAAAAGATAACTTTACTCGCATTAGGAATTGTGCTACCAAGGGGCACCTACAAATTCCAGGAGGTAGCACATGAAGCGTACGAATCTGGTTGGTCTTTTGGTCATCGGTGGGATGCTTTCGGGTTGTGCCTCGAGCGTCCCGGTCGGGGCTCTCTACACCGAACTGAAGCTCCCGATCACCGCCACCTCGACTCCCGGCAAGAAGGAAGGGACCGCCGAGTGCGAGAGCATCCTTTCCCTGGTCGCCACCGGCGACTGCAGCATCGAAACCGCCAAGAAAAACGGCGGGATCACCCGCGTTTCGGCTGTCGATTGGGAGGTCAAGAACATCCTCGGCATCATCGGCAAGTACAAGGTCAAGGTGTACGGCGAGTAATCGGGCCCTGCCTCGGGACAGAAAAATGCCGCAAGTCGCCACCGGGCGCTTGCGGCATTTTTCATCCAGATCAGGCGCTATTTTCCGCTACAGACAACTGCCCCCTCTCCTTCATGGAGAGGGCAGGAGTGAGGGGGGATAGAAGGGGCGTCGCTGTGGCCCGGGCGATCAATGCAACTTCCGCCTGGAAAGTGTTGATCGGCTTTTTAGGATTGGGTATACTCCGGCATCGATCCCACCAGTCGGAGGTACCATGGAAAATCAGATGGGGCTGTTCGGAGAGTTGCTGCCGCCGCGGCCGGCCGAGCCGGTATCCCCCCCCACCCCGGAGGCTGCTAAGACACCGGCGGCTGCGGCTGCCAAAACACCAATCCCGGAGATTGGCAAAACACCGGCCCCGACGGTCGCCAAGACACCGGCCCCGGCGCCCCCCCAGGCAACCTCCCCTGCTCCCGTCCGCGAGAAGGCCGCCGCCCAGCCGCCCCGCGCCGCCAAGGTGGCCAGGAAGCAGAACGCGCCCAAGAAGGTTTCCGGACTGGTCCCGGCCGGCGACGTGCGGCTGACCGCCAACATCCGCGAGGATCTGCACCTCAAGCTCAAGATCGCCTCCGCCCACCGCAGGACGACCATCGGCGAGATTATCGAGGAACTGGTGGAGAAGCACCTCAAGTAATCGCTCGCACAAACCGCCGGAGCCCCCTCCCCCCATACAATCCAGATTAGCCACTATCTTCCTCTGCAGACGGCTTCCCCCTCTCCTTATCGCTCATCAGGAAACAAAAACGGCCCCAACCATTACCGGTGGGGCCGTTTCTTTTCCGCCATTGCCGCGCCGTCCTTACCTGAACGGTGGCCGGGACTTCCTTATTTGTCGTGACAGCTCTGGCAGAGGGCGCTCTCCCGGTCGCTCATAACCAGGTGCCCCTTCTCAGGGTTCAGCGGATCGTGACAGGAGAGGCATCCCACGCGGCCGTTGATGAGGGTGATCTTGCTGGTGGCGAAGATCGGCTTGTACCCGCCTTTGCGGGCGTTCACGTAGCTGTTGTATACCATCCCGATCGGGTGATCGCTGGTAAAGGAATCGACATGCTGCCCGCGTTCGTACGGGCTGTTCTTGAGCACCACGGTGATCCCCATCGCCCCGACCCCGTCGTGGCAGCTGAGGCAGTCGGCGGAGAAGGCGTCGACCTCGGCGCGGGGCCCCTTGTATTTGCGGTAGCCGAGAAAGCTCACTTCGACCTCGCCGTCCCCATCGCTCTCCTGCGGAGAGTAGGAGGCCTTCTGGATGCTGCCGTACATGTCCTCGACGGAATTGCTCGCCACCTGCACGCGGCCGAGGGCGTTATCGAGCTGAACCATGTACTGCCGGCGGGCGCTGACCGATTTCTGCAACTGTTGGGAGAAAAGGCAGGTCCCGGTCGCCTGCGAAACGCCATTGGGGGAAGCGAAGGCGGATACCCGCTCGGGATGGCCGAATACACCCACCGCCGCTATCAGGGATATGCCGGCCACCGTGAACGCCAGAGCCTTGATCGAATTGTGAGTTTTCATGGCGACCTCCCGTTTGCCTTTGCCTTATGCATTACAAACGGGATACCCCTTTTGAAGGGGGGGGGCATAAAAGTTACAACAAGCTGTTTTTACAGATACCTTTTGCTACCATCTCTGCGGATATTGATTTTACATTTCACTTAGACGCTGTTCATTGTTTGCACATCAAACAGCGAGCTATCCTGCGGGTGACCAAATTGAAAAGCGTGGACGGGAGCGTGGACGGGTCGCGAGGCGGGGCGGAGGGACGGGAGCGGGCAAAAAAAAACCCGCCCTTTTGGGGGCGGGTTTTTCTTTAAGCGGGAAGCGGGTATCAGTCGAGCGAGAGAGACCCGTTGACTGCCGCGCCGTTTTGGTCGGACAAGGCAGTATTCGACAGTGCGTAGGCGCTCGCAGCGGGTACCGCTGTTCCTGATGCGAGGTCGAAGGTAACCTTAACCAAGTCCCCGTTCGGCATATCCGCCGTCGGGCGTGTCATCAGAAAGCTGAGCTTGGCCGGGGTGTTACCCGATGCAGCAGTGTAGTATCCGGTGGCACTGAGACCGCTCACAGTGCTGGTGAAGCTTGAGTCGGGAACCTTTCCGGAGGAGTCGGCGGTAAGGGTCACCCCGGCGGGGAGGGTAATAACGCCCAGTACTCCACGCACGCCGGTCCCGGTAAGGGCGACGTTCACCGAGGCGGTGGTGGGCGCCGCCGGACCGCCGCCGCCCCCCCCTCCCCCGCCGCAGGCGGCTAACGCAAGGAATGCTCCCAGAACCAGTATCAGTCGTATCATTTTCATCGTTTCATCTCCGTGATGTTGGAAGTGCCGTTACCAGGTTTTGAGCCCGACCATCCTCTCGAGGATCAGGACGACGTCGCCCACGTCGATGGTCCCGTTGGGCTGCGGCTTGCCGCCTACCAGCGGAGCCACGTCGGCGTACCCTTTGTCCTGGGTGCTCGCGTTGGAGACACCGAGGGCGAACTTGACCATCTGCTGGGCATCGGCCAGGGACGGCGGCGAGATGCCGTTGGTCAGGCAGCCGGTCGGGTAGGTAACGACCACGTTACGCTGGACGGTGGTGGTGTTGCCGGAGTTGGGATCGGTCGCGGTGACCTTGATCACGTAGCTCCCGCCGTTGGCCAGCGTCAGGGTGGTGCTGAAGGTTCCGTTGCCGGCCACGGTGACCGCGGTGGAGGCCCCACCGTTGACCGTGTAGGCCAGGGTCGGGTTGTTGGTCATGTCGCCGATCACGCCGGCCAGGGTGACGCTGCTGTTCTGGGTGCTCGGGTCGGCCAGCACCGCCTGGGTCGCCGCCGGCGAGGTGACGGTGAGGTCGGGTACCGAACCGTCGTAGGTGACGCTCAGGGCCTTGGTGTAGGTGCCGGTCGCGCTGTCGGTGGCGCTGACCACGATGGCGTTGGCGCCCTGGCTGAGGAAGATGGTAGCGGAGAAGCTGGAGCCGGAAACCACCGGGGTGACCGCGGCGCCGTTGACCTTCACCGTGATGGTGGCGGTCCCCTGGGCAGCGAAGGTGCCGTTCAGGGTGACGTTGTTGCTCTTGGTGAAGCTGCCGTCGGCCGGCGACGAGATGGTGAGATCGGTCAGTGCCGGGTTGTAGGTGATCACCCGCTGGTCGGTGGTGGAGCCGTGGGCATCGGCAGCGGTGGTGACGATGGTGTTGGAGCCGACCGCCAGCACGAGGCCGGTGCTGAAGGCGCCGGTGGTCGCATCGAAGGCGATGGCCTTGGCGGTGCCGCCGTTGACCGCGACGCTCACGCCGGTAACGGCGGATGCGTTCGGAGTGGCGGTGCCGGACAGGGTGAAGTTCGGGTCCTTGGTGGCGGAGCCGTCGGGGAGGGTCGCCGCCGAGATGGTCAGGGCCGGGCCGCTCAGGGTGATCCTGACGACGGCGCTCTTGTATGCGGAAACGTTGCCGGCGCCATCCTTGGCCCAGGCGTAAAGGGTGACGTTGGTGGCGACACCTTCCGGCACCGACTGGGTCACGGTGTAGTTCGACGGCGCGCTGCCGAGCCAACCGGAAGTCGGGGCGGTTGCGGTCTCGGTAACCAGGTAGCCGGTCACGCCGGTACCACCAGCATTATCGCTCGCGGTAAAGGTGCTGATCGGGATGTTCAGGGTCGTGGAGGTGGAGGCGATGGTGAAAGCATTCACCGTCGGCGCCGTGGTGTCGGGGACGGGAACGAGAGTCGCGTCGACGTTGGGGTTGACCGTGTCGTCGGTCACGAACCCGCTGGTGACCGACACGGTGGCCGCACTCCAGACATCTGAATAACCCGGGGCGCTGAACTTCAGGTAGTAGGTCCCCGGGGGAACCAGGGTGAACTGGTAGGACGCGTAACGGGAAGCGGGGGTGACCTTCACCGGCGAGATGCCGGAGACGGCTACCTTCGCGGAGGTGTAGAGGCCGACGGTGACCTCCACCGGCGCGGGGCCGCTGCCGGAAAGGTAGAAGAACCCGTTGATGATCCCCCAAGAACCGAACTTGGCGTTGACGTTGGACGTCACCGCTCCTGCGGTCACCGCGAGGGCGGGCTGAGTCGGGGCCGTCAACTGGTTGTTGTAGTAGACGAAGTCGGTGTTGCTGTTGTTGAAGAGGACGTTGTAGTTCCCGGTGGCGAGCCCCCCGTAGGTATAGGTACCATCAGCCAGGGTGGTGGTCGGCACCCCCTGGGTCGTCCCCTGGGAGTCGACGGCCGTCACGGTGACACCGGCAATCGGCGTGCCGCTCAGGTCGGTGACCTTACCGGTGAAGTTGGCCCCCACCATGAAGGAGTTGTTGCGGACCTCGGCCCGGTTCCCGTTGCCGTCGACCGAGGCGACGTTCCAGCTGTACAGGACCCCCGGGGTGGCAGCGGCGGCGTACCCGCCGACCTGGGTGGGGTTGTTGTAGGTGTAGGTGGTGACGCCGGGGGCGATGTCGTCGGTCCAGACGATGTCGCTGCCGTTGATGGCGATGTCGTAGCCTCCCGCCGGCGCGGTGCTGGGCGCCGTCCAGGTGAAGGCCGGGTTGGCGCTGGAGCCGACTGCACCAAGCGGGGCGGTCGGGACCGGGAAATTGTCAGCCACGGCGGTGATCTGCGCGGTAATGGTCTCGTTGAGAGAGGTATTATCGGCGTAGACGACCGCGAAGCTGTAGGTGGTCCCGGCCGTCGGGCGGGCGGTGAGATCGACGGTGGCCGTGTAGGTGGTGCCCGCCACGTCGCCGACCAGGCTGGTGGAAGAGATCCCGGGGCCGGTCATGGTGACGGTGGCGAGGCCGACGGTGTCGGGGATCACCACCTTGCCGGTGAGAGAGTACCCTTGGGTGCTACCGCTTTTCCAGTGGGTGGTGGTGACCGACGGTGTCCCGGTAGCGGCCAGTGCGGAACCGCCGAAGAACCCCATCAAGGCCAGCAGCCCGGCAGCCACTGTGGCAAGCCGCGTGCCTTGTCTGAAGAATTGCCTGACAAACTCTTTCAACATTCTCCCTCCTTTTTTGCCCGCCTGGTGGCGATGGTCGCCGCAGGCCGGTCGGTCCTTCGGGGTACTTGTCTTGCCAGCCGGCGCCTCGCGTAAGGCGACGGGGGTCGGAGATCCACACCTGCAACAAGCGCTCCCAGATTGCGAGATCGCGGCACCGATCGACGGCGGCCGGGAAATCTCGCCTACCCGGAGCAGAAAAAGCTTTATATTTCGCTAATTTTTACCGCCGATCCCTGGAGAGGTACGGCAAATAACCTTGGCCGTGCCGTGTTTTGACGGAGAGGCACCCCGGGAGGCGAAAACGGACCGGGTCCGGCGCCTGCGAGGAGCATTCCGGGAGGGGTGGCCGGTGCCGAAAGGACGGGCCAGCGGACGCCCCTGCGCTCTTCTAATGAGCGCTAACCTCTCGAAGAGAGAGGCGAATCATACTACGACAGCAGGTTCACGTTTGTCCAGATGTAAATAAAAAAAGAGCGTATAGAGTATGGTTGCCCCCGTACTGTCATTAACAAACGTTTATCCTTGAAGTGGGGAGCGGTTTAGTATAAGATGCGCGAAGCCAGCAGTATCTGGAGAGGAATTTGCCGCGCATCGTTCGCATATTATCACTGGTCGTTCTCTTTACCCTCGCGCTTTCCCTCCCGGGTCTGGCTCTCACCGAGATCCCCAAGGTTGTAAAGCCCGTGACAGAGTTCGAAGTGGCTCCCATCATCGGAGGTTACTTCTTTGCCTCCGGCCAGGCACTGGATCCGACCCCGCTGTACGGTGTCAGGGCCGGCTACCATATAGTGGGAGCCAACGTCGCCGACTCAATCGGGGTCGAGGCGAACGTCAACTACTTCTCTACCAGCACCAGCTCAGGCTCCAAGGCCACCGGCTACCTCTACGGAGCCGACGCGGTCTACTCGCTGACCCCGAGGAAGGTGACCGTCCCCTTCTTCTCGGTCGGCATCGGCGGCATGTCCGTCGACAAGGGCCCCCGCACCACCGGCAACTTCATCTTCAACTGGGGGCTGGGTGTCAAACACTTCCTGACCAACCACCTGGCCCTCAGGTTCGACGCCCACCAGCTCTTTGTATACGACAACGTTTCCACCAGGACCAACTACGAGATCCTCGCCGGGGTGTCCTACACCTTCACCGACCTGATGCGTATCATCCCGCCGGCGCCTCCCAAGCCGAAGAAGGCGCTCCCCGCCCTGGCCGTCCCGGAGCTCAAGGACGAAGGGAAGTCGGAGGAGCAGGAACCGGCCGCCTACGTGCCGGAACCGGAACCGGGTACCGCCACCACCGGCGAAGCGCACCCCCCCGCCGCAACGTCGCCCGCAACACCGGGGGCGCCGGCACCGGCAGCACCGGCAACCGCCCCCGGTACTGCGCCCTCGCCAGCCCCGGCCATCAAGGGTGCCCCGGCCGGCATGGCGGGAAGCCCGGCCGCCGAACAGGGGAGCGCGCCGGAAATCGTGCTGGGACCGGTGGTGCTTTCCGAGGTTCCCCCGCAGATGCCGGCGGTGCCCGCCCCCCGGGCTGCGGCCAAGGGTGCCGCTCCCCCTGCGGGGCAGCCGAGTCAGCCGGGCCAGCCGGCGGCGGCAGGGGTACCGGTCGCGGGAGTACCCGCCCGTCCCGCCGCCTCCGCCCAGGCGGTACGCCACCCCGCCCAGGCTCCCCAGGAGGAGCTCGTGCTCGAGCCGGTGGAGCCGGAACAGGCGGCGGTCGCCGAGCGGGACGAGACCGGGGTCGTGCGGCGCACGCTCGGTTACCTGACCGTGGAGTTCGACTTCAACAAGACCGTGGTGCGGGCCGAGTACACCGCCAAGATCAACGCGCTGGCCGCCATGCTCAAGAATTCGCCTGACGTCACAGTGCGGATCGAGGGGCATACCGACAGCGTCGGCCGCAACGAGCCCAACCTCAGGCTCTCCGAGGCGAGGGCCCAGGTCGTAGCCCGGGAACTGGTGGCCCGCGGCGTCAGCGCCGACCGCATCTCCACCAAGGGCTTCGGCTTCAACAAACCCAAGGCGAGCAACCGCAGCGCCAAGGGGAGGCAGGCGAACCGCAGGGCCGAGATCCTGACCCTGGTGGTCCAGCGTAAAGACGCCACGCCGCCCCCCCACTGACCGATTGATGCAGCGGACCGACCCCTAAGGGCCGTTCCTTAATAACAACATGAGGAGACCAACATGATGAAACACAGGAAACTGCCTCTGGCAGGGATTACCCTGGCCCTGGGTGCCGTTGCGATGGCCGGCTGCGCCGGCCCCGGCCAGACCGCCAAAACCACCGCGGCGCCGGCATCCGCGACCGCCGCCGCACCCGCCGGGCTGTCCGGGAAGGTCGTCGAGACCATGGACGCCGGTGGCTACACCTACCTCAACATCGAAAAGGACGGCAAGAAGAGCTGGGTGGCCATCCCGGTATCCCAGGTCAAGGTGGGAGACGAGCTCAACCTGCTCCCCGGTGCCACCATGAGCAACTTCACCAGCAAGTCCCTCAACCGCACCTTCGAATCGATCGTGTTCTCCGGCGGGATAGCCACCGCCCCCGCGGCCCCCGCAGCCGCAGCCGCCGCCGCTCCGGCTCCGGCCGAACCGGGCAAAGAGGCGGTCGACCCCAACGAGTCGGCTACCCCGATCCTGGCCGGCAAGGTCATCGAGACCATGGACGCCGCCCAGTACACCTACATCAACGTCGAGAAGGACGGCAAGCACAGCTGGATCGCCGTACCCGCCACCCCGGTCAAGGTCGGTGACGAGATCGAGGTCCTCCCCGGCACCCCGATGGGCAAGTTCACCAGCAAGATGCTGAAGCGGACCTTCAACGCGATCTACTTCTCCAGCGGGATCAAGACCCCGGGCTCCGCCCCCGAGGCCGCCAAGGAAGCGGCCCCTGCGGCGGCTCCTGCCGGCCTCCCCTCCGGCCACCCGAAGATCGACGCAGCCAAGGCTCCCGCCGAGCCCCCGCGCGCCCCGGAACCGGCCCCGGCCGTCACCCCGCTCACCGGCAAGGTGGTCGAGTCCCTCGACGCCGGCGGGTACACCTACCTGAACGTCGAGAAGGACGGGGTGAAGAAGTGGGTGGCCATTCCCCAGGCCAAGATCGCGGTCGGCGAGGAAGTAGCCCTTGCCCCGGGGATGGTGATGAGCAACTTCGTCAGCAAGGGGCTCAACCGCACCTTCGAAAAGATCATCTTCTCCAACGGGCCGGTCTCCAAGTAGCCCGACCGCCAGCCGCATAAAGAAAGGGCCGGGGAATCGCCTCCCCGGCCCTTTTCTATTTCCGTTTCATCGGTTATCTTCGCCAACCGGGCGGTTCCCCCCTTTCACACCTCGTCGAGGACGTACCCTACCCCGCGCACGGTCCTGATCAGCTTGGCCTCGAAGGGGTCGTCCACCTTCATCCGCAGCCTCCGCATGTGCACGTCCACCACGTTGGTGTCGCTCTCGAAGTCGATGGACCAGATCTGCTCGGCGATCCTGGTCCGGGAGAGCACCTCCCCCCGGCGCCTGGCCAGAAGCGATAAGAGCGAGAATTCCTTGGGGGTGAGGTCGATCCTCTTCCCCTGCCGCGATACGCGATGGGCCGGGAAGTCGATCTCCAGATCGCCCACCGTCAGCACCTCGGGGACCCGGATCGGGCCGCGCCTGAGGATGGTCTGGACCCGGGCCAAAAGCTCCGAGAAGGCGAACGGCTTGGTCAGGTAGTCGTCGGCGCCCAGCTGCAGCCCCTTCACCCGGTCCTCAACCCCGTCCAGGGCGGTGAGGATCAGCACCGGTGTGTGACTCCCGCGCTCCCTAAGCCTCTTCAGGACCTCCCAACCTTCCATGGCGGGGAGCATCACGTCGAGGATGATCAGGTCGTACTCCCTCTTGAGGGCCAGATCCAGGCCGTCCTGTCCGTTGTCCACCACGTCGGTCGTAAAGTTGTCCTCGGTGAGCCCACGGCTGATGAATGCTGCGGTCTTCTTCTCGTCCTCTACGATCAGGATATGCATCGGCGCCCAACCCCTTCTTGAAGTTTCTTTTACGGGGGACCGACCGGTCTCCCTCTCACATTAAAACGGCATACTATCCGTAGCAGACCATCCAAGGCAAGAAAATTATGGCGGTTGCCGGAGGAGGATAGCGAATTCCCCCTACCCGTCCGGCGCCCCCTCCCCTATCCCTGGGGCGCCGTCTCGGCGGGAAGCGACTCAGGATCGGGATAGCTCAGGGTGACGGTGGTCCCCTTGCCCGGTTCGCTGCGGACGGTGATGTCCCCCTGGTGCAGGTCCATGATCGCCTTGGCGATGGGAAGCCCCAGCCCGGTGCCGTGGGGATCCATGTGCCTGGTGGCGTAGATCCGGTAGAAACGGTCGAAGATCTTGCCGAGCTGGTCGGCGGCCATGCCGCAGCCGGCGTCGGCGACCGAGATCTCGCAGGCGCGCCCCGCCCCCTGGCGCACCGAGAGCAGCACGCTTCCCCGGGAGCTGTTGTAGGTGATCGCGTTGGAGATGAGTGCCGCCAGCGACTTTCTGAACAGCACCCGGTCGGCCACCAGCCTGGCGTCCCCCCGGCACTCCAGGGTGATCCCCTTCTCCTCGGCCACCGGAGAGTAGAAGTCGATCACCTCCTCCGCCTCCTCGCGCGCCGTCAGGTCGCTGAGGGTCAGGCTGAACTTCCCGAGCTCGGCGTTGCCCAGGAAGAGGATGTTGTCGGCCAGCCGGGTGAGCCTGGTCACCTCGTCGAGGCTTGAGGCGATGACCGCTTCCAGCTCCTCCGCGCTCCTCGGGCGGGAGAGCGCCACCTCGGCCTCCCCCTTCAGAATGGTGAGCGGGGTGCGCATCTTGTGGGAGAGGTTGGACGCGGAGCGGTAGAGCCGGGCGAAGGACTCCTCCAGGCGGTCGAGCATGTGATTGATGGCGTCGGCGACCACGCCGATCTCGGCAGGCCACCCCTCCCCCCCTACCCTTTCCTCGAGGTTGGTAACCGTGATCCGGCGGACGGTATCGGTCAGGGCGACCAGTGAGCGGGTCCCCTGGCGGGCGATCATGAGGCTCACCCCGCAGCAGAGCGCGAAGCCCAGGGCGAGGGCCAGACCGATCTTGGTGCGGTACCCCACCAGGATCTCCCGGACGTTGGTCACGTCGAGGGCAACCTGCAGGACGGCCCGGCGGTTGAAGCGGGAATCTACGTCGACCCAGACCATAGTGGTGAGGTAATCCCTGCCGTCGGGCCCCACGAGCGAGATGTCGCTGGCAGGCCGGTCACGGTAGGGGATCCGGAAGAGGCTTTTCGGGAGGAACCGCTCCATCCCCGGCGACTCCATGAGGAGCGCCCCGTTGCCGTCCATCACCCGGATGTAGTGCTTGACGTACTCGTCCCCGGAGTGCTCGAAGTTCAGTTCCCTGAAGATGACCGAGGTCTCCTTCTGGGCCTGGATCATGTTGCCCAGCGAGGTGACCTCGTCGTGGAGGTAGGTGTGGTTTTGCTTGGCGAGCTGGGAAGCGAGCCCCGCGTACAGAAGGGCTGAAACGAGGGCCATCAGGACGAAGAAGGAAATGGCGTTGCTGAAGGCGAGCCTGCGGGTGAGCGACCAGCGGCGCGGCCGGGCGGGGGCTCCTTCAGCGGAAGAGGAATGGCGCGGGCTTGCCATAGCTGGCATTACAAGGATCTCCATGACATGACACTACACGCCGCAACAAAAATTTGCCCGCGCGCGCCCGGCCCCCTGCTCTCCCTCCCCGTCAAGGGGAGGGAGCGGGTGAGGATTGGTATAAATCTCCGCGAATTACTGGGCGGTCACCTTGAACGTTATCGGCACCCCGTCGATGTTGACGATGGTGGTCGCCACCTGCCCGGCGGTGTCCGGTACCAGATCGGTGAAGAAGAGGGAGTCACCGTTGGCGAAGGTATGGGTTTCGTCGGCGGAGCCGGCACCGGTATAGGTGCCGCTGGAGACGTCCGCTGCGGTCAGGGCGTAGCCGCCGGAACCGGTGGAACTGCTGACGAAATGGACCGTATAGCTCCCGGGGACGAGGGCCAGCACGGCCGACCCGGTGATGACCCCACCCGCCGTCCCGGTAAGATACACCGTCTGGGGAGCCACGTTGCCGGGGGTGGTGGAGAAGGTCGCGCTCTGGTCGCCGATGGTAAGGACCGTGGTCACCGCCGCGTTCGAGGAGGTGTTCTGGACCACCACCTGGTCGCCGTTTTGGACGGTCCCCGGACTGGAGGTATACCCTCCCGACGAAGTGGATACATATTCCCCCCCGGTGATGGTGATGGGAGCCACGGTACCCGAGGTGAGGTTGACCGTGATCAGGTTGGAGGTCTTTGTGGTACCAGAAGTCGTCACCCCCGCGTACCCGGCCGGGGTGAAAAAGAAGGGAGACACGGTGGCCGTGGAGGTGGTGCTGGAGAAGGTGGCGCTCTGGTTCCCGATGGTCAGGGTGGTGGTCACCGTGCCGCCGGCGGTACTGGAGGAGGTGTGCTGGACACGGACCTGGTCGTTCTTGTGCACCTTGCCGGTCACTGAGGTGAAGGAGGTGGTCGAGTTGATCGAGTACTGGCCGTTGGAGACGCTGATGGCGGCAGTGGAGCCGTTGGAGAAGGCGACGGTGACCGGGTCGGAGACCGTGACGGTATTGAGCGCCACGTTGGTCGCGTTGGTGAAGGAGAAGGGCTGCACCGTGCTCGAAGAGCCCGTGGTGGTGGTCTTGGTGGTGTCGGGGAACCAGTCGACTCCGCATCCGGCCAGGGTAATCATCAGCAACAGGGAAAACAGTATCGAACGGAACATCCTACCCCCTCTGGACAAACAAACGTTGGGGCGCATTATAGCCCCACCTTTTACTCTTTGTCAAAAAGGAACCTGATTAGCGCCAATCTTCCGCTGGAAGACAAGCGCGACATATTACGTCGTAGGTGGTTCATATAATCACGGCACATTCCATCCGAGGAGGCTGCCGTGAAGAATCGTTTCCAGTTCCAG